>CAMNLO010000008.1 GCA_946543095.1 uncultured bacterium | reverse complement strand
TCCGTGGCCCCAAGGGTCACCAGCACAAAAAACCAGTAGCGGTTTAAGTGTTCCCGCTCTCCCAAAAAGTATTCCTTTGCAAAAAGGGAGGTGAAGGCCCACATAAAGGCCGTGATCACGGCGTAGACGGACCGGAAGCCATCCGTCACAAAGCTTATGCCCTCCCCGAACATGCCACCCATCGTAAAGGACGGCATCCCGCAAAACAGCAAAAGAGTCAGGAGCAGCTCTCCCGCCGAAGCGATGATGACAAACAGGTCCCTTGCCTGTTCATTCTTCTTTCCCAGAAGAAAGGAAAGGGCCCCGGACACAAAGGGTGCGAATACGATCAACAAGATAAGCATTTTGCCTCCCAGCTCATAACTGCCCGGCTGCGATCCTCTGAAGAAACAGGATCAGCGGCTGAGGCCATACTCCCAGCAGGAGATTCAGGATCCCGAAGAGGGCAATGGGAAACAGCATCCGGATCCCGGGATCCCTTACTTCGGGACGGTCCGCGTACCGGTCTGTCTCCTCCATGGGAAAGAAGGCCCGGACGCTCACCGTTAATGTGTACATGGCGCATAAAAACGCGGACAGGATCAAAGAAAACACTCCGGCAATGCCCCCCCTGCTGCCGCTTCCGATCCCCGCCATCACCAGCTGATACTTGGACACAAAGCCGCAAAACAGGGGCACTCCCGTAAGAGACAGGGCCGCAAGGGTGTACAGCACAAAGGTTTTCGGCATTTTCCGTCCCACGCCGTTTACCTGATAGATGTATTCGTTGCCCGTCATGTGCATGAAGGCCCCGGCGCATAAAAACAAAGACATTTTGATGATCCCGTGGAAGACCATGTGCAAAAGCCCCGCCGTCAGGCCCTCCGGAGTCATGAGCAGGATCCCGAAGAGCATATAGGACAGATTGCTGACGGTGGAGAAGGCCAGCCGTCTCTTAAAATGCCTCTCCTTTAAGGCCATGGCGGCGGCAAACGCCATATGAAATACCACGGTCACAAGGGCGATCCGGATGGCCTGTGTCCCCTTCAGGAAATCCGGTCCGAACAGATACCAGGACAGCCTTGCCACCGCAAAGACGCCGGAATTCACCACCGCCACCGCATGGAGCAGGGCCGTCACCGGAGTGGGGGCCACAGAGGCCGTGGGGAGCCAGCCATAAAAAGGAAACACCGCCGCCTTCACCCCGAAGCCGAAAAAACCGGCTAAAAACGCCAGCTCCATCAGGTGGGTATGATGGCCTCCCAGAAGGCTTCCGCCATAGAGGAAGCTGCCGGACGCGCCGTAGACTGTGGTCATGATAACGGCAAAAAAGGCAAGGCCCGTGCCCAGGATGGTGTAGGCCGCGTATTTGCGCCCCGCGTACATGCTGTCGTGATTTCCGTAGTGGCACACCAATGGGATGGTCACCAGCGTCAGCATCTCGATAAAGGTGTAGAGCGTAGTGATGTTGGCGGAAAAGGCCACCCCCAGCGTCACGCCGTAGGTCATGACATAGAATATAAAGAACCTGTTCTTTGCCCCTGCATTTTCCATGTATGCAAAGGCATAGAGCATCACAAAGGGCCACATCAAAGACACCAGCCCCGCAAACAGCATGGCCATGCCATCCAGCTTCAGGCTGATGGAAAAGCCGCCGGTAAAGCTGAAGAGCACTGCAGAGCTTTTCTGCACCGTAAACATCAGGATCCATACGAAAAGGCTGGTGAAAAGGACCACCGTTTCCAGATAGATCTCCCGTTTCCTGTCCTCTTTCCAATGAAGGAAAAACAAAAGAAAGGCTCCCAGTACGGGAAACAGGATCGGGACCAGAAGAAACAAAGGACTCATCCCAGTAACCCCACGATCTCCGTTCCGAACACTCCCACCACCAGGGCCCCAAGGCAAAGGGCCATTAAGGGGAGGGTCATAAGGAGCGATGGCTCCTTCTTTTCCGGCGAAGGAAGCACAAAGTCATGACCGGGAAAGAATGCGTCAATGGCAATGGGAAACAGATACCCCGCCGTTAACAGGGCGGAGAGCAAAAGCACAATGGGAGGCAGGACGCTGAAGATTCCCATGCCGTCTCCCAGGGCCGCAGATGCCAGGGCCCACTTGCTGGTGAAGCCTCCCATGGGAGGGATCCCCACCAGGGATAAGGAGGCCAGCATATAGCACCACATGGTGATAGGCATCTGCTTTCCTGCCCCCTTGAATTCCGTCACATTCCGCTTTCCCAGCTTGCAGATAAAGATCCCCGCCACCAAAAACAGGCAGCCCTTGGAGACCGCGTGGCTCATCAGATGCAGCAGGCCGCCCCGGAACCCCTCCTCCGACAGGAAGGAAAGCCCCAGCAGGATATAGGAGATCTGGCTCACCGTGGAATAGGCCAGCCGCTTTTTCATCACCGTTTCCCGGAAGGCGCAGGTGGAGCCCATGAGGATCGTCAGCATGCAAAGACACATCCATGCGTACTGCACCCAGGTGCCCTTCAGCACCTCCGCTCCCACGGAATAGTAAAGCAGCCGCACAATGGCCGCCACCCCTGCCTTGGCAATGATGCCGGAAAGCAGCGCGGAAGCCGGGGCCGGGGCAATGGGATGGGCCGTGGGAAGCCAGCCGTGCATGGGATACATGCCTGCCTTGGTGCCAAAGCCGATGATCCCCACAAAGATCACCGCATAAAAGATGCTTTCATTGCCGGCAAGCCGGGACAGCTCCAGGATCCCCCCGGGGGTAAAGGAAGCATCGCTTCCCGCATAGTAATACACAAAAAACACCGCAAGAAGCCCCATCAGGGCTCCCGCGATGGAATAAAACAGATATTTCAGGCCTGCCGCCACAGCCTCTTTGGTCATCTCATGCAGCACCAGAGGGACGGAACTCAGGGTGGCCAGCTCAAAGCAGAAATACAGGGTCACCAGATTGGCGGACATGGCAATGGCGATCATGGCCCCCAGAGACACAAAAAAGAAGGAGAAAAACACATTGGGCCGCTCCTCCGTCTTCATATACTCGAAGGCATAGAAGCACACCGCAGTGTAGAGGATCAGCACCATGCAAAGAAAGAGCCTTCCGAAGCTGTCCAGACAAAAGCCCATCACAGCCCTGTCCGTGATGGAAAACAGCTCCAGGGGCCTGCCGAAAACAGCCGCCAGGGCGCAGAGAAGATCCGTTAAAAGGATCACTCCCGCATACCTGATATTTCGTTCTCTCTCACTGCCTGCAGAAACAAAAGCGGATAACGGCCCTGCGATCATCGGAAACAAACACGCTGTGATCAAAAGCATAGACACCCCCTTTACCCGAACAGGAAGATCCCTGTCCGGATCAGCTCTGTCACTCCCCTGGAAAACAGCCCCAGAAACAGATTGCAGGCCGTCAGCAAAAGCATGGGGATCAGATAATCCGGCCCGTGATGAGGCCTGACCTCGGTTCTCTCATCCGCCGTGTAGATACGGATGATGGTACGGATAAAATACAGTGCGTTTAACATGGAGCTCACCGCCAGGGCAAGCATCACCGGGATCAGGGCCTTTCCCCCGGCATTCACCGCGGCAAGGCCAAACTGCAGCTTGGAGGAAAAACCCGCAAGGATGGGAATGCCCACCATGGATAAGGCCGCAATGGTAAAGAACACCCCGGCGTCCCGGTCTCTTCTGCCGCTGCCCTGAAGCTCCTTAAACAGAAGGCTTCCTCCCGAAACCTCCGCCAGACGGGGCGTGGTCAGAAACAGCTGGGATTTGGTCACGGCGTGGACCATGATATGAAAGAGGGCCGCGCTGTAGCCTGCCATGCCCCCAAGGCCCAGTCCCATATAGATATAGCCGATCTGGGCGGCGGAGGAAAAGGCCGTCATCCGGTTGATATGATCGGAACGGATGGCGCTGACAGAGCCGGCGATGATGCCGCCGATTCCCAGCACAAGAAGGATGCTCCGGATGGGCATCCGCTCAAAAACGGAGATGCCGATGACCCGGCAGTAGATCTTGAACAGCAAAAAGATATAGGCCTTGGACACTAAAGAGGACAGGATGGAGGCGGAGGCGGGAGTGGCATAGCCATAAGTGTCCGGCATCCAGAAATGGAAGGGAAACAGGCCGCTTTTAATGGAAAGCCCGATGGTGATGATCCCCACCGCCATGGTCAGGGTGGGCATGGCCGCGGGATCTGCGGACAGCTCCAGGATGACCTGCTGCATGGGCACCATCAGAAGATGTCCCGTCATGGTGTAAAGCAACACCACCCCCAGTAAAAAGAGGCCGGAGCCTAAAAGGTTTAAGATCATATATCTGACTGCCGCCAGTGTGGTGCGTCCCAGCTCCCTGACGATCAGGATCCCGCAGCTGGTGAGGGTCAGGATCTCCACAAACACATAGCCGGTGAACAGATCGTTGGTAAAAAGGATGGACAACAGGGCCGCCGTCATGAGATGGATCAGGGCATAATAAAGATGCACCTTGCTCTCGTCGATATCCTGCTCCACAAAGCTGCTTCCCCCATAGACGGAGCAAAACAGCACCAGAAGAAACAGAAGGGCCATGACCCCTTCCAGGATGCCTGCCCGGATCTCGTTGCCCCAGGGAGCGGGAAACTCCCCCATCACATAGGTGAAGGCCTCTCCTGTTTTCAGAATATATACGAATAACGCCGTGAAGCCTGCTATCAGGAAAAGCTCCAGACAGAAGGTATAGCGCTTCGCCGCCTTCCCCTCCAGCAAGAAGCAAAGGGGCCCGGAGAAGAGGCTTACGATGATGGCAAACAGCGGAATGTTTCTAATAAACTCCACTTATCTGTCCTCCATCTGATGCCTGGAGCGCAGATAGATCTCATCCAGATCCAGGGTGTGATACCGTTTATACAGCCGGATGGATAAGGAAAGCATCACCGCCGTCACAGACACGCTCACCACGATGCCAGTCAGCACAAGGCCCGCCGGCACGGGATTGATATAGGCGGAAACCTCCTGCACTCCCTCTGTGAGGATGGGTGCCCTGCGGCCTTCGATATAACCCATGGAGGCTAAAAACAGAAAGATCCCGGAATCCATGATATTCATTCCGATGAGCTTTTTGATCAGATTCTTATGGAACAGCAGCATGGTAAAGCCGATGCCGAAGAGGATCACGGCTGCCGCCTCCTCGTTATTGGCCAGAAGATGTTCGATCACCGCCGATATTACCTCTCTTGAACAAACTGTAAAAGCCGTACATGGTGCAGGCCACCACAAGGCCCACCGCGATATCCAGAGGCAAAATCAGCCCCCCGGATAAGATGGCACCGGGCGTCCCCTTGGGAATATGATTTTCCAGACCGTTTGCTCCGGTAAAGAACACATACCCCTTGGCAAAGCTGTAAAAAGCCAGGGAGCAGAAAACGATGCGGGAAAGGACCTTCCGGGACAGCACCCTGTCCGCCTGTTCAAAGCCGAAGGCCGTGGCAAACAAAATGAACCCGGCCCCTATGATGGCGCCTCCGGAAAAGCCGCCTCCCGGGCCGTTCTGGCCGTTCAGGATCACATAGACGCCAAAGAGCAGGATGCTGGGCACCAGCACCGTCCCCAAAAGGCGGATCACCGCATCCTTCGAAAGATCAAAATAGGTGTCCTGCCTGACCCTGTGATAGTCGTCCAAGGCGCCGCCCCGGATGGTCTTTTTGTCCAGCAGAAGAAGGGTCATGACACAGAGTAACGCCGTAAAGAGCACATGTGACTCCCCCAGGGTGTCAAAGGCCCGGTAGTCCAGGATCATGCCGGAGACGATGTTCAACGCCCCGGTCTCCTGAAGGCCCTGCTCCACGTAGCGCCTGACCACCTCCAGAGTCCGGGGATTCTCCTCCCCATACCTGGGGATATTCGCCACGGTAAAGAGCAGCACCCCGATGAGCAGCAGACAGCTGACAACGGCCACCATCCGGTAGAGCAAAAGAAAGCTCTTCTTTTCCGCCCTTGCGATCCGCTCCATTTCCGAGCGCTGATACACCCGGCTTACGAATTCCTTTCTCTGCTGCTTCAGCTCCTCCCTGGGGCTGTCCGGGACCTCCGCGGCATCGGAGACGTTTTCCAAAAGCTCCACATCCCCTTCCAGAATACGCTGCAGCTTATCACTCATGCCCCGGTATCCTCCCCCTCATCCGCGTCCGGGTCCTTTTCCGGCTCACGGTTTTCTTCCTCCTGCCCCACCTTCTTTAAGGTCATCAGAAACAGAATGCCGCTGATGCCGGCCCCCACCGCCGCTTCCGTGATGGCAAGGTCCGGAGATTCCATGAGGATCCAGAGAAGGCACATGACAGCGCTGTAGGACATGAAGATCACCACGGCCTGCAGCAGGTCCTTTGTCAGGTTCACGGCAACGGCGCATAGGATCAGAAGGATCAGCAGCACCACACGAAAGACCAGATTCAGATCCATCCCCCGGTTTGCTCCTTCCCGTTAGTTTGCCCGGCTTTCCCGCGCCTGTCGGTGTACCGGTAGAGATGCTCATTGGTAAAGTATTCCACCTGGCTTAAGAAATGGGAAGCAGCCGGGGAGGAAAACCACATGAATAAGATCAGGAGCAAAAGCTTCAGGGAATCCATCCGAAGGCCTGTGGCTATCAGGGCCGAGGAAACCGCGCAGAGCATCCCCAGAGAATCCCCGATGCCTCCCGCATGCATCCTGTTTAACACAAAGCCGAAACGGTATACCCCGATGACTGCAAAGGTGCAGGAAAGAAGCGAAAAAAGCAGGAGGATCGCCGAAACCCAAAACAGGATCCATTCAGGGCTCACCGACATCACCTCCCTCTTCTTTTTTCCGTTCTTTCTTCTCCTGCGCCAGCTCCCGCTCCACCTGCTGCCCGAAGGCGTTTCTCCTCCGCCTGCCCCGGATATAGACATTGGCTAAGATCAGCACGGACAAAAAGCTGATCATGGCATAGATCAGCGCCACATCCAGAAGAAAGCTTTCCCGAAGCATCCGGGAAAGGATCAGGATGCAGCAGATCACCATGGTGCCGATCATATTGACGGAAAGGATCCTGTCCGTGATCCTGGGGCCCAGAATGGACCGCACAAGCATTGCAAAGATCAGGAGGGAAAACCACACCAGAGCCACTCCGTATAATAACTGATACGCCGCTTCCACACTCACCGGATCTTCCTCAAAAGCCTGACAAAGGAGGAATCTTCGATCCCTTCCGCATATTCCGGCCTGAGACAGTGGACCACAAAACGGTCCCCCTCCAAAAACACCGTAATGGTCCCGGGAGTCAAAGTGATGGAGTCCGCCAGCAGAACATTCTGCAGCCTGGTGGAAAACCCGGAATGAAACTCTATGATCACAGGCTCCGGCTCCTTTGACGAAAGGATCATCCGGATCACGGAAAGGGCAGACTTTATGATCTCCAGGATCAGATTCGGGACATACAGGAGAAACACCGGAAGGTTCCTGTACATTTTCAGCTCCGTATCCAGGGAATAGCCAAGGGCCTGATGGGCAAACAAAAGGATCCCCCCGGTGACGAGCAGACCGAATAGCAGGATCTCCGGAGTGATCCTTCCGTTTACTATGATCCAGACGGCAAAAAGCAGCGCAGCCATGCTTCCGTTATGCTCCCTGAAGGATCATCTTTTCCGCGACTAAAACCGCGTTTCTGACGCAGTCATCGCAGGGGCAGATCACCACGCCTGTGTCCCTGCCCTTCAGATCCTTGCAGACGGATGCTCCGCACAGATCAAAGAATTCCTTGTGGAGCTGGGCTGCAGCCCCCAGAATAGGCTTCCCCTGAAACTGCTTCATGCCAAGGACCATCTCCGCCCCCACCAAAGCCCCGCAGGTGGCTTCCATATTGCCTGTCCCGGCGCCGAAGGCCGCCCCCAGGGCGTTTAGCTTATCCGCACTCATTTTCAGTTCCTCCGCAAAGGCCAGAAGCACCGCCTGGCAGCAATTGTGCGCATTGTGTTTGAATTCTACCGCCCTTTCTTTTCTGTCCATGTTGATTCCTTTCTAAATCTTACCTGTTTGCATTACAGCAGCGCGATCAGCTGCTCCACTTCTTCCTCAGTGGTGGCAAAGCCGGTGCAGAAGCGCATGATCACCCGCTCCTCCGGCAGGTTTTCCATGAATCCCATGACCACCCGCTCCTCCAGCTTCCTTCTCTTCTCCTGTGTCATCTCCACAAAGATCTGATTGGTGGGAGAATCAAACAAAAGCCGGTATCCTTTTTCCCGCAGGGCCTCCCTCAGCCTTGCGGCCCTTCTGATCCCGTTCTCCCCGATCTTTCTGTACAGATCATCGGTAAACAGGGTGTCGAACATCAGGCCGAGGATACGGCCCTTGGCCATCAGTGCCCCATGCTGCTTCACCATGGAAAAGAAATGGGGCACCCGGTTTCTTTCGGGAAACACCACCGCCTCTCCGAACAGAGCACCGCATTTGGTGCCGCCGATATAGAAGACATCGCAGTACGACGCCAGATCCTTAAGGGTCACGTCATTTTCCGGGGCCGCCAATGCGTAGGCAAGCCTTGCCCCGTCCACATACAGCGCCACAGCATGCTTCCGGCAAAGAGCACTGAGCGCCCTGATCTCCTCCAGAGTGTACAGCGTCCCGTATTCCGTGGGCTGGGAGAGATAGAGCATGCCGGGCATCACCATATGCTCTCTGTTGTCATCCCGCAGATAGGCCAGGATGCATTCTTCCACACCGGATACGCTGACCTTCCCGTTTTTCTGAGGGATCTGCAGCACCTTGTGGCCTCCCTGCTCGATGGCCCCCGCCTCGTGGACGCTGATATGGCCCGTTTCCGCTGCCATCACCCCCTGATAAGGCATCAGCAGGCAATCGATCACCACACGGTTTGTCTGGGTGCCTCCCGCCAGGAAAAACACATCCGCCTCGGGGGCATTGCAGGCTTCCCGGATCTTTTCCCCTGCGGCTTCGCAGAAGGGATCGGTCCCGTAGCCCGCGGTCTTTTCCAGATTTGTCTCCATCAGACGCTCCATCAGCTTCGGATGGGCACCCTCCATATAATCGGAGGAAAAATAAAGCTGATCCATACTAAAACAGTACCTTTCTCTTTCCATTCGGTTTCCAGGAGGAAAACCTGTCCCTCAAAATAGCACTCCCCTATAAAATAGTCAACCAAACAAAAGAAAAAGATGAAACAAGCCTGTGCTTTATGATATAATCGTTTCAAATGGAGGATTCCCAGATGGAACGATACCGGTACAGTGACGCGGAATTCAGGCTGATCGAAAACAGCTGTCTTTCCTTTGCCATCTATCAGTTCATTGACCATCGTGTGGTGACCATCGCCCTCTCCCAGGGCTTTCTGGATCTCTTCGGCTACACGGACCGGAAGGAAGCCTATAACCTGATGGACAATGACATGTACCACATCACCCACCCGGAGGACATCGCCAGGGTGGAGGATGAGGCGGTACGCTTTGCCAGAGAGGGAGGGGAATACAATGTGCTCTACCGGGTCCTGGTGAAAGGTGAGTACAGGCTGATCCGGTCCCGGGGAAAGCACACCTACACCGACACCGGTGTCCGACTGGCCGTCATCTCCTATGCGGATGAGGGCCGCTACATCGAGGGCTCCGAAAAGAGCCCCGATAAAACTCTTTCCGCAGAAATGCAGAGGGGCTTCCAGGAGCTCAGAGGCTCCTACGATCCGTTAACCGGCCTTCCGGGGCTGAACCATTTCTTTGAGCTGGCAGACGCCGGACGCGGGAAGCTGCTGGAAAAAGGCGAACAGCCCGTCATCCTCTACTTCGATTTCAACGGCATGAAGCAGTTCAACCTCCGCTACGGCTTTGCCGAGGGGGACCGGCTGATCATTGCCATGTCAAAGGTTCTGATCCGTCATTTCTCCGATAACAACTGCTGCCGCATCGGCGGCGACCGCTTTGCTGTATATACGAACAATAAGGATCTTGAGGAACGGCTGAACACCCTTCTTTCGGAATGCCGGACCATGAACAACGGCAAAAACCTTCCGGTACGGGTGGGGATCTATCTGGGGACCGCGGAGGAGATCGGCATCGGCATTGCCTGTGACAGAGCTAAAATGGCTGCCGACGGAGACCGGAAAAAATCCTACAGCGGCTTCTCCTATTTCCGGGAGGAAATGCTGCAGGAGACGGAACACAGGCAGTATCTCCTGGACAATCTGGACAAGGCCATCCGAGAGGGATGGATCCAGGCATATCATCAGCCCATTATCCGCTCCGCCAACGGAAGAGTCTGCGACGAGGAGGCCCTGGCCAGATGGATCGATCCTGTCAGGGGCTTTTTATCCCCTGGGGATTTCATCCCCGTTCTGGAACAGGCGGGGCTGATCTATAAGCTGGATCTGAGCATTGTGGAGCAGATCCTTCAAAAAATGAAAACCATGGAGGAAGAAGGGCTCTACATCGTCCCCTCCTCCATCAATATCTCCCGCTCGGACTTCGAAGCCTGTGATATCGTGGAAGAGATCCGGAAACAGGCGGATGCCGCAGGAGTCAGGCATGAGCTTTTGACCATTGAGATCACCGAGAGCACCGTGGCGAAAGACCTTGCCTATATCAAAAAGCAGGTGGACCGTTTCCACAGGCTGGGTTTTCGCGTCTGGATGGACGATTACGGCAGCGGCTATTCCTCTCCCGAGATCCTGCAGGAGATTCCCTTTGACGCCATCAAGCTGGACATGCAGTTCATCCGCCAGTACGAAAAAAACAAGGCCAGCGGCGTGATCATCAGCAGCCTTGTCAAAATGGCCGCTTCCCTGGGGATCGAAACCGTGGTCGAAGGGGTGGAAACAGCCGAACAGGCCGAGTTTTTAAAAGAGATCGGCTGCACCCGGCTCCAGGGCTATTATTACAGCAAGCCCGTTCCGCTGACGGAGATCTTAAGGCGCTACCGGGAGGGGGAAGGCATCGGCTTTGAGAACCCTGCGGAATCTGAATACTATTCCGCCATCGGGAAGGTGAACCTCTATGATCTCTCCCTCTCCGTAAAAGAAGAGGCGGATCTGACAGATTATTTCAACACCATGCCCATGGCCATCGTGGAGCTTGGGGAGAAGGAGCTTCTGATCACCAGGGCCAACCAGTCCTACAGACAGTACATCAATAATCATTTCAACGTTCCGCCGGTGAATGTGACCACGGATGTAAACGAATTGAAGCGTTCTCCCGCCGCATCCCTCTTGCGCAAGCTCATCCAGTGCGCAAAGGACGGAAAACAGCTTCTTACCACCGAAAAGCTGCGGGACGGAAAGATCAGCAATATCCTGATCCGCCGGATCGCCGCAAACCCCGTAAACGGCAAGACTGCACTTCTGGTCATCATCCTTGGGATCACGGAGGAAAAGCGCTCCGAGGATGCTTTGACCTACGCCAATGTGGCCCATGCCCTTTCCGCCGACTACGTGGATATCTTCCATGTGAATCTGGAAACCGAGGATTATATCCTGTATTATCCCGATGCCAGAAATGAGGATATTGCCGTGGAGACCCGGGGAAAGAATTTCTTCGCCAAAGCCAGGAAGGATGCGGGAACCCTCCTGTATGAAGATGACAGAATGGGCTTTATCAGCGCCTTTACCAAAGAAAACGTGGTGAAATCTATTGATGACCACGGTGCCTTCACCGCCACCTACCGGCTCTATGTGAACGGCAGGCCGGAATATGTGCAGATGAAGGCCATCTATATCGGAAATCACAAGGACCGGATCATCATCGGCGTCAATAATGTGAACGCCCAGATGAAGCAGCGGGAAACCATGGAGCGGATCAAGGAGGAAAAGCTGATCTTCTCCAGGATGACAGCCCTCTCCGGCGAATTCATCAGCTTCTATTCCGTGGATCCGGCCACCGGTCATTACTATATCTTCAATTCCACCCAGGATTTCGAAAGCCTCGGGGTCTCCCTTTCGGGAACGGATTTCTTCGGGGATTCCGCGAAAGAGGTGCCCTCGGTGCTCCATCCGGATGACCTGGCCATGTTCCAGAAGCATTTCAGCAAAGAGGCGGTGATGAAGCAGGTCATGCAGGGCCAGGTCTATTCCATCAGCTATCGCCTGATGATCTTCGGAGAACCCCGTTATGTCTGCTTAAGAGCCGCTTTGGTGAATGAAGAGGGACGGGATCGCCTCATCTTCGGCGTCAGCGATGTGGACGAGCAGGTGAAGCGGGAGCAGGAATACGCCCATAATCTCTCCGTGGCCAGAAACCGGGCCAATATTGATGTGCTGACAGGGGTGAAAAACCAGAACGCCTTTGCGGATATGACGGAGGAGCTGAACCGTCTGATCAAGGATCACGCGGCACCACCCTTCAGCGTGGTGGCCCTTTCCCTGAAGCTGAAGGACGAGGCTGCGGGAGAGGAAAAGGATGAACTGATCAGGCTTGGCTGCCGCAGGATCTGCCAGATCTTCCGCCACAGCCCCGTATTCCGGATGAGCGAGCTGGGCTTTGCGGTGCTCTCCAGGGATGCGGATCATGAGAATATGCAGGATCTCATCGAGATCTTATATGAAAGCAATCATGCATCTCCCGGAGCGGAGGTGCTGACGGTCCTCTCCTGCATGAGCCAGTTCCATGATGACAAGTCGGTGGAGGCAGTGTACAAGAGGGCAAAGGAAGCCTTAAGCCAGTCGGAGCTGTCCTAGGGTTTCATCCGGAAACGCACCCACGCAATAATATCCGGGAAGCTTTTTCGATCATTGCTGTAAAAGGATCAGTCGATGGTGAAGTATTTCTCCGGGATCTCCACCTTCGTGGTCCCCATATAATGTCCGGGATCTCCGAAGATATAGGTGTCCTGATAGACTAAGATCATGTTGTCGGTCCGGGTGCCGGTTTTGGGATCCGTGTAGTGGGAGCCGTTCCATTCAGCTCCCGGTGAGAACACCTTAAAGGCCCTGGAGAGATCGTCGATATCCGTCAGCTCGCTTTTATGATCGATCACATTGGCGGCATGCTCCGCCAGGGCAGAGGACAGGCTGTAGCCGTAGGAGGAAGTCCAGGTCCCGAATCTTCCGGCGCCTCCCTGCTCCACCAGTGCCGCCTCCACATGGGCGATGATCCTTCCGAAATCCCCTGTGTCATCGGAAAGATCCAGTCCCAGGGCCCCCGGATACCCCATGAGGGGAGAGGGAAGATCTGCCTCGATAAAATACCCTCCGCATTCGATCAGCTTCCTGATGAGCGGCTCCGTATGGGCATCATTGGTGCAGAAAAAGGCGGTGTCCTTCCCGTACTTTTTGATCCACTCCGGCACTGCCTGGAGGATGAACCTCTGGGCTCCCGAAACGCCCACCTCCGTGGTGGGGTCCGGTGCCGTCTCCATCACGAACTCCATGCCGAATTCCTCACAGGCTGCCTGCATGACGGCAAGGCGTCTGGATATGGTATCGTGGGAAAGATGTCTGGGGAAAGAGATATGCACAAAGGTATGGCAGCCCAGATCATGGGCTGTTTTGATCATCAGATAGCCTCTGGCCACAAAATCACTCAAGACCACAAGATCCGCCGCCGCGTTGATCTCGGAAAAGGCCTCATGGGGCTGCCCCGCAATGCAGAGGATATCCGGTCTCTTCTCCTTGACCCTGCGGAATGCCTCAGCGGTCCCGTCCACTCCCTGATTCACGATGATCGCTTTCATTTCGGGATCCTCAGCCATCTTCAGGATGATCTCGATGGTCTCTTCGGGGGCTTCGGAAAAATTGTCCGGGTAGGTGGCCAGCGTCACTCTGCCAGCCCCGAAGCTTCTCTGGAATTCCTCGGCTCCCCGTCTGTCATCCTCGGACTGGGCTCTGGAGCTGGTGACAAGACCGATGTGAAAAGGCTCCGTTTCTTCCGGAAACACTTCCTCCACCACCGGCTTTTCGACAGGAGTTTCCACAGACTTCTCCTCCCTGGGCCCCCTGGCCTTCGCCGCTTCCTTTAACCCTCCGCAGGCTGTGGAAACCACAGATAAAAGCAGGACAAGCAGAATGCTCAACGCTTTCTTTTTCATTGACTCCTCCCCATTCTCAATGGCGGACTCTGCCTTCCAGATCAGGCCTCCAGCTGGTTCTCCCTGATCAGGCGGAGGGCGATATCCGTGATCTCCGGGTCGAACTGCTGTCCCTTCTCCTTTTCCAGCTCAGCCATGATCTGCTCCTTCGAAAGCCGTTTGCGGTAGCAGCGGTCGGAATTCATGGCGTCATAGGAATCCGCCACGCAGATCATCCTGGCGATCAGTGGAATATGCTTTCCGGATCTTCCCTCCGGATAGCCCTTTCCATTGTATTTCTCGTGGTGGTACAAAGCACCTTCCCCCACATTTTCAAGGCTTTTAAAGGCCTTCAGGATCTCCCCTCCCCGGACCGTATGGGATTTGATCACCTTGAATTCCTCATCCGTAAGACGCCCCGGCTTTCCCAGGATACTGTCCGGAACCCCGATCTTGCCGCAGTCATGGAGCAGGGCCACATAATAGATCCGATCCAGCTCCTCCCCTTCATAACCCATTGCCTCGGCGATCTTTCTCGTATACAGGGCCACCCGCTTGGAATGGCCGTTGGTGTAGGGATCCTTGGCATCGATGAAGCCCGTGAAGGTCTCGATGGCTTCGTTGATGATCTCATTATCCCTTTCGTGACGCTCCTTGTACTGCTTGATCTGAGCAGAGGTGATCACGGCGATGATCAGCGCCATCATGCAGATCACAATGAGCCCGACGGACACCCAGA
>CAMNLO010000007.1 GCA_946543095.1 uncultured bacterium | reverse complement strand
AAGCTTTGCTGCGCAAAGCATGCGATCCCCCGGAGGGGTTAAGGAAATGCTGAATTATTCAGCATTTCCTTAACATAACATTTCTACACTGCGATTTGTGTCGGAGCGTCACAGATCATCAGATGGCAGAGTCCGGCGCAATTGTCCTGACGGACAATCGGACATCAGGATCGCCCCGTCGCAAACGAACAGGCATACTAAACAAAGAGGAAGTGTACGACATGAAGCTGACAACGAAAAAGAAAACGGTATTGCTGCTTTTGGCAATGCTTTTAAGCCTGCTGCTCCTTGGCGGCTGCTCGGATTCGGAGGAAGGAGAAAACTCCGCTCCCTCAGGCCCCTCCGTTTCCTCGGAAAAGGAGAGCATCCTGGAGGAAGGCAAGGCTTACGGAGATCCGGACACCAGCTGGACCATCCTGTTCTATCTCTGCGGCACAGACCTGGAAAGCCAGGGGGGATATGCCAGCATCAATCTGAACGAGATCTGTGAAGCCTCCCTTGGCAGCAATATCAATTTTCTCATCGAGGCAGGCGGTGCATCGGAATGGATGACTGAGGGGATCCCCTCCGGGGAGCTTACCCGTCTGCATATGGAAGACGGGACCATGATCATCGATGAGCACTGCGCCTCCGCCTCCATGGGGGATGCGAAAACTCTGGAGGACTTTATCCGCTGGGGCGCCTCCGAATACCCCGCCGACCGCTATGCCCTGATCATGTGGGACCACGGCGGCGGAAGCCTCTTCGGGATCTGCACGGATGAGCTCTACGGCGGGGACACCCTGAGCTTAAAAGAGGTGGAGACAGCGCTGGTGAATGCGAATGTCCCGCTGGAGCTGGCGGGCTTTGATGCCTGCCTGATGTCCACGCTGGAAACCGCCGAGACCTTCCGGGGCTATGCCCGCTACATGGTGGCCTCCGAGGAGATCGAGCCGGGGACCGGCTGGGATTACACCAAATGGATCAACTATCTCTCCGAAAATCCCGGCTGCAGCGGAAAAGATCTGGGGGCAGCCATTGTGGACAGCTATATGGAGAAGTGCGCCTTTTATGATCTGGACGACATGGCCACCCTTTCCGTCTGCGACCTGACGAAGCTTCCCGGCTTATCCGCGGCCTTCAGGAGTCTTTCCGGAGAGCTGGTCTTAAGCACACAGGATGCTTCGGATTTCCAGGCGGTGGTCCAGGGAGCCTATCAGACGGAGTGCTACGGGGAAAGAAGCGGCTCCGACGGAACCTATGATATGGTGGATCTGGGGGATCTGATGGACCACACCGGGGAGATATTGCCAAGGTTTTCGGATGCTGTGAAGGAGGAGCTTTCCAATGTGGTGGTCTATGAATCCCACGGACAATACAGATCCTGCGCCTCCGGCCTTTCCGTTTTCTACCCCAAGGTCATCAATTCCGATGTGTATGAGGCCTATCAGGAGATCACGGACAATCTCGCCTATCTGGAATATGCCAGCATCGTAAACGGCGACTGGGATCCGGAGCAGTGGGACTCCGCCTGGGTGGATGCCTACGAGGAATACAATGCGGAACTGAATGCCCCGGAGGAGACACAAGAGGAAAGCCCCGCAGAGGAAGCGTCCGAAGAGGAGCCCTCCGGCACAGGGATATCAAGCCCCCTTGCGGAGCATTTCTTCGGCCAGGAGGCCAGTGAGAGCTCCGTCAGTCTGTTCCAGAATCTGCAGCCAGTTCAGGCGGGGGATGAGAAGCTTGTCTATGAGCAGTATCTGGATGAGGACAATATCCTGAACCTGAACATTACCTCCGGCCTGTCCACCGTGAAGGAGGTCCGCTTTGACATCCTCTTCATACAGGATGAGGAAAATGTATTGTATCTGGGCTGCGACAATGATCTGTACGCGGACTACGAAACCGGCGAATTCTATGACAATTTCCACGGCACCTGGATCACCATCGGGGGAGAGTATGTGATGGCGGAGGCCATCGACAGCACCGAGGACTATACCCTCTATTCCATCCCCGCTATCGTCAACGGAGAGGAAACCAACATCCGTGCCGTATACGAATATGACGAGGAGGCCTACCGGGTGCTGGGGACCTATGACGGAGCGGATGAGGAAACGAACTTAAGCGGCAGGAACGTCCGCCGTCTGCAGGAGGGGGACAGGGTCGAGTTTATCTTCTATACCGTGAATCTGGCAGATGACAATGCGGAGGCAGAGGGACAGATCCTGGGCAGCATTGTCTGGAGTGATGACACGGAAATGCTGGATGAGGAGATGGCCGACGGGGAATTCTACTATATGTTTGAGATCGAGGACATCTTCGGAAATACGGAGCTGTGCGATCCGGTGGTGATGGAGATCACGGACGGCGAGATCTATGCCTATGAGATCGAGGACTGACAGAATTGCACTGATCCCATCAGAGAATCCGCATACGCGAATTCTCCAAGGCAAACCGCTCTGCGGTTTGGTATGGGCTGCCGCTGAAGCGGCATATGATGAAGTATGAATTATATCCGGCTTAGCAGGCTGCAGGAAAAGCTGAAGACGGCGGAGGAGTATTTTACTCCCGTTATCATGACAGCGGGCTCCGGCTGGGGGAAAAGCGCGGCGGCAGCCTGGTATTACCGCAGAAAGCATCCCCTGTTCCTGACGGCAGAAGGGGGAAAGCTTTCCTCCACGCCTGCCCCCGCCTCCATCCGCGCCAATGTGGTCGTCTTTGATGAGATGCAGTTTCTGACCCGGAGCGAAGATATCCGCTGCCTGAAGGGATTTCTGGCATCTCCCGGCATACAGGTGGTGATGCTCACCAGAGGCGCCGTACCGAAATATCTGGCAGCGGAAGACTTAAAGTACGGCTTTGTCCATATCACCGAGGAGGATCTGGCCTTTGGGCCCGAGGAAACGGAGGCGTTCTTCCGGGAAAAAGGGGTCCTTCTTCATGAGGAGGATATCCTCCCGGTCACAAAAGCTTCCAAAGGCTATGTGACGGCGCTGTACTATTATGCCATGCGCATGGCCCATGGAAAGCGGTATTCTCCGGACATAGAGGAAGCGGTCTGGAACGATCTTTTCCATTTGTGGGACGGTGCATTGTATGAGGGCTGGAAGGAGGAGTATAAGCAGCTGGCCCTGGCGGTCTGTGCCTATGATGATTTTACGGTGGAAATGGCGGAGTATCTCTCGGGAAATCCTGATGTGGGGAAGGTCATCGAATTCTGCAGGGGCAGGACCAATCAGCTGATGTATGTTCCGGAGGACAGGTATTCTCTGCGGCCGGAAATTAAACGTTTTTTTCAATGGAAGAAGAAGCTGATATTAAGCTCAAAAGAACGCAGGGAAAACTACCGCAGGGGAGCGGAATACTATGCCGGGACGGGGGATCTCTTAAATGCTTTAAAGTATTATGAAAAGGCGGGAGAGCGGGAGAAGATCACGGAGCTTTTGATCCTGGGCACCAGGAATATGCCCGGAAGGGCGCACTTTGTAAAGAGCAGGGAGTTTTATCTGGGACTTTCCGAAGAGGAGATCAGAAAGCATCCGGCACTGATGGCGGGAATGAGCATCATTCAGGATCTGTTTTTTATGGCATCGGATTCCGAGAGATGGTACGATGAACTGAAAGGTTTTGTCCGGAGGGAGGGACAGGATGATCAGCAGCGGAAAGAAGGAGAAGCCTGGCTTGATTATCTTGGCTTGATGCATTCTCACAGGGGGCTGGAGAGGATCCTTCAGACAAAACGGCAAAACCCGGAAGGCAGGGCCCGCACCCCTGTCTTCGATTTTACGGGGGGCATGCCCTCCGTATTAAGCGGAAGCCTGAATCTGTGGGATCATGCGGGGAAAGAGGAGTCCTTGAAGCTCTGCCTGCTCAGGCTGATGGACAGAGCAGGGGTCAGACAGACCGGAGGGCTTTTGGATGTGGCCCTGGCGGAACGGGCATTTGAGCAGGGAGGGGAGGACGATTACGCTGTATTTTCTGCCCTGAGTGCAGGCTTCGAAGGAGCTCTCCACGGCGGGAGGCTCTCGGTGTGCTTTGCCTCCGTGGGGATCCAGGCCAGGCTGTATCTGGTGCAGGGGAAGCTTCCGGATGCCAGGCGGATCTGTACCGTTTTCCGGGAAAACCTCAGTGAGAGATCAAACTGGGAGATCCTGCCGAATCTGGAGGCTCTGGAGGTCTGGCTTACTTTGATGGGAGGATCAGAGGAACGGGCAAAGGAATATGCGGATTCCCTTCCCGACGCAAGGGTTTCCTTAAGCATTACCGACGGCTATCGCCAGCTGGTGAAGCTCAGATGCCTCATCGCCCTGAACAGACTGGAGGAAGCTCTGGAGCTCTCGGATTTTTTAAGCCGCAGCTTTGCCGCCTATGAAAGGCCCCTGTGGTGGATCGAAAGCCAGCTGCTGAAGGGGGTGATCCTCTGTCGGACGGGGGAGGAGCGGTATGCCGATGAGATCACCGCTGCATTGAAGAAGGCTGCAGAGCTTCATTTATTAAGGCCTGTTTCTCTGGAGGGAGCGGCCCTTGGCCCCATCCTTTCCAAAATGAGTGACCGGGGTATTTTTCCTTCTCTGGGAGCAGAATACAAAGACAGGCTCCGGGAGGAATGCAGGCGGATCGCAAGATTCTATCCCGATTATCTGAAATTCATTCCCATGGCAAAGGTCCGGTTCACCGGACGGGAGGAAATGGTGCTCTCCCTCCTTCTTGCCGGAAGATCCACGGAGGAGATCTGCCGGGAGCTGAACATCAGCTATGACGGACTGAAAAAGCATAACCGGAATATCTATAAAAAGCTGGGGGTAAAGAACAGGACCGAGGCGGAGCGGAAGGCATTCCGGCTGGGACTGACCCACAGGGGAGGATGATCGGAGCATACCACACCTGTCTGGAAAAGCACCCTTAGTACCCTTAGGGGTACTTTTTTTATCACTTTGAATCTTTTAAAATCCACGCTGGAGTAACAAAGTGCAGAAGATGTTGTTTCTGTATATTTAAAAAGGAGGAAATACAAAGATGAAAAAGAAACTGTTTGCATTGATGATGGCCGGTGTTCTGGGCGCAGCAGTGCTGACCGGCTGCGGCGGAAGCAAGGATGCCGCCCCTGCGGAGACCAAGACCGAGGCTCCCAAGGCAGAGGAGAAGAAGGAAGAAGCAAAGACTGACACGGCAGCTGCAAAGCCTTCTTCGGGCAAGAAGCAGAAGGGCACCGAGAAGAACGCCTCTCCCGCTGCTGCGGCAGGCGTTGCCGAGGATGTGACCCCTGTGTATGTGGACGGCTATTATGCCAATGACGGCCAGACCGATATGATGCTGGCATTCTTCACTGTGGGCGATGTGGATGTGGCCTACTGCACCGACGGCGAGTATGAGTTCTGGAGCCAGTTCACCGTGGAAGAGGCTACCACCTCCGACGGCACTGCCTACTATCTGGTGAACTTCACCGATGTGGATTCCGCCCTGGGTTATATCGACAACGGCGACGGCGAGTTCTATCTGGTGGATGCCGACGAGAATGTCTATCTGGCAGCACAGCTCTCCGAAGAGGAAGCCGATCAGCTGTATCAGGTGGTGCAGAACGGCGCAGGCTCTGCGGAAGGGGAAGCAGCGGAAGGCGAGGAAGCGGAAGCGGAAGGCGGCGAAGCCGTGGATGCGAGCAGCCTTACCTATGTGGACGGCTACTATGCCAATGACGGCGCAGGCAATGACTTCTTCATCGCCTTCTTCCAGATGGACGGCGTGGACTTCGCATATGTGAACGATGGCTCCAGCGAAGTGTTTGCCGAGTACTCCGTGGATGCGGCCGCCATGGATGACGGCACTGCCTACACCCTTGTGACCGTGGGCAATCTGGAGATGGGCTACATCGATGACGGCTCCGATATCGCGATCATCACCGCTGACGGCCAGCTGTATGCGGCGGCACGTCTGGATGAGTCCCAGGCAATGGCTCTGGCGGAAGCAGTGCAGTAAGGCTTCTGATCAGCTGAATTTATGATTCTGTTTGAGGCGGAAATGTCAGTACGGCATTTCCGCCTTTTTTATGGCAGAGCCGCCGAGAGGAATCTGCCGCTATGCGGCCGGCGGCTCGCCGGGCGAGTAGGGCGCGAGCAAGCTCTTCCCTACTCGATTCGCACAGCCGGCGGAAGGGATCTGCCGCATTGCGGCGTTTTCTCGCCGGGCGGGCAGGTGCGGATCGTCTGCCGGGCAGCCGAAGTTCTTCCCTGCTTGATTCGCAGAGCCGGCGGGGCGAGGAGGTGTTTTCTCCCGCAGGATTATGTTATGATATAGAAATGCATGGGCGCAAAAGACCTTTTGACCCTATCATCATATAAAGGACGAAGTATTATGGGTTTGCTGCAGCGGCAAAAAGGGGATATCTACTGGGAAAAGAGAATGTGCTACCTCCGTTCCGCAAAGGAGAAGGGCAATATGGGGGAGAGCTTTTTCTCACAGGATGTGGCGGAGGATGTGGTGGAGGCCTGCAAAAACGGGGAAGGGCATCTCATGCGGGTCATCTCCGGGGACGAATTTGATTTTTCCGCTTATCCCCCCACGGCAGCAGGACACCGGGCGTTTACAGACACCGTGGCCGCCATAAAGAGCATGAACGAAGAGCTGGATCAGATCCTGAATGCAAGGGAGGAATACAGGGAGGATTTCATCTGGGAAAAGTTCCGGGAAGGCTTTGAGAAAAGAGGCTCGGTTCTGGAGGAGACGGTGCGGACCTATTTAAACGCCTCCGGGATCGATGAGGCGGGAGAGCCCATAGCAGATAAGGATGTCATTCATGCCGCCAGGGAGGAGTTCCCGAGGGTGAAGAGGCAGTATGAGGAGACAGTGCATTCCCGGATGGAAAAATTCCGTTCCGCCATCATAAAGGAGATCTCCGACAGGGCGGGGCTTGAGATCCGCAAGAGCGTGGAGGGGGAGATCCGTTATGAGCCCTTTGAAAGGCTTCTCGAAACAGATCCGGAAATGACGGAGCTTTACAAAGAAGAGCTGGAGCAGATGCGCCGCATCATCGAACAGGCCACCCGGCTGGAGGCGGAATGGTATGAGGCAAGGGAGGTATTAAAGCAGGTCTTCTGGGAGGAATATCTGAAGAAGCCTGAGGGAGAGCTGAGGCGTCAGCTGCTTCTGGCGGCTTTTCTTGACTACAGACACGATATCGATATGAAGATCAAGGGTGCCATCTATTCCCGGCAGATCTGCATGTATTATGTGGGGTATCTTCTGCTGGATCGTCCGGTGGATCCCATCATGCTGGAGCATATCAGCCGGTATCTGAAGAGAGAGCCCCGGCTTCTGGAGGAGGAGATCCTGGAAAGCATTGACGGCTTTCTGATCCCCGAAGAGCCTTCGGAAGAGGGGGAAGACAGAAGCCTTGCATATGAGCACCTGATGGAACGGGGAGAGAGCATCCAGGAGTATATGGCCCTTCATCCCGGGAAATTTGATGTCCAGTGCCTCCTGTCCATCGCCACGGGAAACGAGGGACTGGGGGACTTTTGCCGGACAGCCAGGCTTTTGTCGGCGGATATCGATGACTTTACAAAAACCCCGGAGGCAAAGGAGATGGACAGGCATCAATGGTTTTCTCTTCTGGATCTCTGGGTCATAGTGGAATGTGGATTAAGGATCTCGTATATATTGGTGGATTTTCTGAGTGAGCATTCTGAGGACACTGTGAAGACCGCCTCGGATGCGCTGCGGGAGATCCTTCCGGAGATCAGCAGGTTTGACATGGAAAAGGATGTCCGGAAAGCCTTAAGGAAGCTTGCCATTGAAAGGAGCGGGGTCCATGTTCCGAAGTGAAGCCATCGACGCATTCAATCTTTCGCAGTACAAAAAGGACATTCCGGAGGACTACCTGGATGGGATCAGGGGCGGCAGGATCGGCGCCGCTGCGGTGTTCGACGTGATCGACGGGGAAAGCATTTATTTCGGTCTCTACCTGACGGAGCTGCGAAACGGCTGGATCCGTCTGATCTGGATCTATGCCGCAGACAGATCCTTATCCGTCGTGGAAAAAGGAAGGTATATCCGGTACTGCATTCTGTCGGATAAAAAACGCAGGGGCGGAACACTGAGGGGAGCCTTTGCCGAGATCTATCCCGACGGCAGCTGGCAGGACACGGAGGACGCCTTAATGCTTGCGGGAATGGATGCGGACAGGGTCCTGGACAATGTCTATGAGTTTGCGCTGTCTGAGGTGCAGGGGCTGTCCTCTTTTGAAAAAGCGGCAGAAGCCAGGGAATGCATCTGTCTTGGTCAGGCGGAGGATGGGCTGAAGGAACAGTTCCTTGCGGCAGCGGGAAAGGACAGGAGGCCCGTTCCGCTGCCCCCGGAGGCGGAATGGGAGCAGTATGAGCCCGAGATCAGTTTTCTCTGCGTAAAAGGAGAGAAAAGACATGTCTGCGGCGGATTGTTCTTTACGGAGCGGGAAGGCTATCTGATCGCACAGATGGGTTATGCATCGGATCCCTTCGCGCTGCCGGCCCTGATCTGGAATGCCTGCACGAAAGCGATCAAACGGTACGGGCCGGACACCCGGATCCTGATCCCCATGGTGTCGGACCGTTATGAGAATATGATCAGGGGCGTCGTTCCGAAGGCAAAACGAGGGGAGGTCATCAATGCGGTGATGCGGTTTGGAAAAGCGGCAAGCTGAAGAGAAGGTATCTGAAGGTAAGGAGGTTTATCAATGAGATTAACAGGGATCAATGCGGAAAATGTGGAGGCGTACCGGGATATTCTGGATCCTTTCATGATCGAGGAGGGCGATTATGTGGTGGGGGCTGAGGAGGACGGAGCTCCCGTGGGGACCATGGTGTTCTCCATCGAGGAAGCGACAGCTTCTCTGCTTTTGAAATCCATTTATGTCGCGCCGGAGAACAGACGGAAGGGCATCGGCAGCGCCATGGTGAAGCAGATCTGTGAGGAGCTGAAGCCCATTGCCGTTTACGTGGAATTTTCGGATGAGGAGGAAAGCCTTTCTCCCTTCTTTGATAAGCTGGGGTTCACCATGATAGGCACTTCCGAGATCTATAGGATCCCCGCAGCCCTTTTCCTTGAGAACGAGGGAACGAGAGATCTGCTGGAAGCGGCAGGCAGACATGGGACGGTACGGCTCATACAGCTGGATGAGAAGACGAAAAAGCAGCTGGATCAGATCCTTGCGGAGGCAGAGCTTGACGTGTCGGTAAGAACAATGAATGAGCAGGATGCAAAGCTCTCGGTGGTTTCCCTGGATGAGGAAACGGGAGAGCCTGCAGGGTGTCTTCTTGCACAGGCCTTGGGAAAGGATGTGGTGATTACACTGTTCTTTTCCGCGGCAGGGGATCCCATGCTGTTTCCGGGGCTTTTCGGGGCGTTTTACGATGCCTTGAAGGAAGAGGGACTGTTAGAGGGCGAGATCAGCTTTGTGACGGAAGAGGACAGCGTGGCGTCCTTTGTGAAAAAGCTTACGGGCGGAGAGGCAAAGCCCACCGGCATGATGGTCAGCGGGATCTATACGCTTCCCGAAGAAGAGCCCGAAGAGGAGGACGGAGAGTAACCCGCAGCCCGGATCACTGACATGCATCCGGATCGGATCGGAATGAGGGAAACGCTGATTAAAGCGTTTCCCCCGCCGGATTCGGGTCGCGAAGCGACATATTTCCGTTCCGAATCCCAAGCTTTGCTGCGCAAAGCATGCGATCCCCCGGAGGGGCTCAGGAAATGCTGAATTATTCAGCATTTCCTGAGACAATTCTCGAAAGGAGTAAGCTATGTGGCTTGGCGAATATGAAGATGTACCGATTGAAAAAATTGAAAACAAAGAGGTTTTGAAGACCGGGCAGATCACGGAAGAGAGCCTTTTAGACCTGCATAAGCATACGACCCTGGAGGAGATGGAAAAACTCCGGCAGGACGGGATCGTTAAGACCCAGGAGGAGATCCTCCAGCTAAAGATGAGCACATCAGACCAGTATATCCTGAACAGGGTAGACCGGATGAATGCCAATGCCAGGGAGAAGGCCTATCAGAGAAGCAGGAAGGGCTATGCAAAACAGTCTTCCCTCCGGTCGCTGATGGAAAATGCGGAGGAAAGGATCGGCAGTAAACTGGAGTTATTGGGGCGTAAGGCTTTAAGCAAATCCCAGATCGGCAAACGCAAAAAAAAGATGGAGGAAAAGCACGGATTCTATGTCGAGCTTCATGAAACAGACGCGGTATTCCGGAGAGTCAGGGGGAAGGCCCTGCAGGAGTTCATGCTGGAGGATTATGAAAAAACACTGAAGAGCAGGGACGGCGCATCCGGTGTCTATCTGCCGGAGGTGCAAAAAGAAAACAGATATTTCAAAGAGCTCAGTAATTTCGCTGCCTGGATGAAGTTCGAAGAAAAAATGGACACATACAGAAAGCCCGCGAAGGAGGAACTGCACAGGCTTTTACAATACGCCAATCATTTTGAAGGCACCTATGAGAACGGGGACCGGGAGAAGCCTGTGATCCGCGCAGACAGGCAGGCAATGCTGGAGATCTATGAGAAGCAGATCATGGACAATACCTCTCTGCGGCAATTTGATTACTCCGGCAGGGAGGAATTCTTAGAAAACTACCAGAACCACTATATGGAGCTGAAGGCGCTTATGGCAGCGGACAAGCTCCTTCAGGATATGGATGGGGCGGGGGAGGCCTATGTATCCCCAAAGCATCAGGAAAGGGCTTTCCGTCTGAAGCTGAAGACCTTAAAGGAAATCTACGAGGATTATACCGCCCGGAAGCAGATCTTCGAGTCGGATTATTATGTGCTCTTCGCGAAAAAGGATCTCGCCGGAAAATCCCTGAAGGAACTGGAAGCGTACCGGGATAAAATGAAGCAGAACCGGGAGCTGGACAGGGAACTGGAGAAGGAGGAGAATGAACTGAGAGATCAGATGGACCGTAAGGAGGAAACGGACTGGGAGTCCTTTGATCGCATGTATAAAATCAGCACACAAAGGGAGAAGCTGACGGATGCAGACCTGATGAAATATCTGGAGGGCCTGATATCCAGGAAAAAATGCACCGGCTTCAAAATGGGTGTCAGTGCCCAAAAGCTCTATGAAGAGATGGGGAAGCGGGAGCTGAAGGCTGAGTATGAGGAGACGAAAAGGGAATTCACCGCCCTGCTGAAGGGGATGGGCTATAAGAGCGCGGACAAGGCGCTGAAAGCCGATCCTGCCGACTGGGTGCTTAAGTTCAGGGATTATGTCTTTCAGGATGCGTTGATCGACGGATCCAAAACCTTTGCGGAGCTGTCCAAAAAGGTTCCCGGCATCTGGACGAATGACTACATCAAAAGGATGGACGAAAAATTTGAAATGCTTTACCGGTTCCGGGCTTCACGGGAGAAGCTTGACCGGCTGGACAGGCTGTACCGCCCGGAGGAAGGCTCCCTTTATAAACAGAAGGAAAAAGAGGTATATGAACAGCTGAAGCAAAAGATCGCCGAAGCGAAGAATATGATGACGAGACAGTTTGACAGGATGGAAGCGGATTATCAGTCAGAAACCGCTATCGTGCAGGAGGTGCTGCAGGCGCAGGCGCGGCAGGAGCAGCAGGCACAGGAGCGGCAGGAGCAGCCGCAGGCTCAGCAGGGGCAGGAGCGGCAGGAGCAGCCGCAGCCGCAGCAGTAGCCGCAGCGAAATGAGCAGGGCCGTCAGCAGCGGAAAGGAGCATGATGCAGGAGGATTTTGTGTACAAAGAAAGGAAAATGGCAGAGAACGAACTGCTTTCACTGCATAAGCGCTCTGCCATCTCCCAGACGGAACAGCTGCAGGGGGTATCCCGTAAGGAGCTGCAGGCAAGACAGGAAGAGATCCTAAATCGAAAGCTTGCCACCTCCGATCAGTATGTGGTAAACAGGATCGACCGGATGTCCGGTTATGCCAGACAGCTCCTGAGCGGCAGCATGATGCAGCTGAACCGCTATCTCGCGGAGAATTCGGATTACCGGAGCTTTGCGCAGCAATCGGAAGACCGCATGATGAATGCAAGGGGCAGGCTGGGACTGGGGGCGCTGTATAAAACCCAGCTTGGCAAGCGAAAGAGAAGGATGGAGAAAAAGCATGGGGTCCATATCCGGGCAAACAGGATCCGGTATCAATATCTGGGAGTCAGAAAGAATGCCCTGAAGGATCATATGACCCGGGTCTATGAGGAGCTCCTGACCAAAGAAGGCAGGGAAGGGGAGACCTATCTGCCGGAGGTGATAGTGCAGAATCCTTATTTTGAAGAGCTGAGCGACTTTGCCACCTGGATGTCCGGAGAGGAAGCGCAGTGGTCCCCGGCGAAGCAGGAAGAGCGGGAGAGAGACCTGCATCAGCTTCTGGTGAACGCAAACCGCTTCCGGGGGAGCTATGAAAACGGGGATTCCGGGAAGCCGGAGATGAGCATCGACAGACAGAAGATGCTTTCGATCTACGAGAGAAATATCATGGCTGTGAACCTGGAGGCGTTCGACTATCAGAGCACGGAGGAATTTCTGGAAAAATACCGGAAGGAGTATCCGAGGCTGAAGGCGTTTGCCGGCGCAAAGAAGATCCTGGATGATCTGGAAAAAACGGGAGAACAGTATGAATCCCGGGGGGGGGCGAACGCCTTTCGGGCAAGGCTTGAGACGCTCTCGGAGATTTGCGCCCATTATGAGGCCGGGATAAAGATCTATGACTCCGACTGCTATGTGCTCCTTTCCAGAAAGGATCTCGGGGAAAAGTCCCTCAGGGATCTGGAGGCCTGCAAAGCAAGGGTGGAGAGAAACCGCCGCGGCAGCGGAAATCTTCTGCAGTATCTGGAGGGCCTTACGGCGTTAAAAAAGAGCAGGGGCTTCAAAATGGGGAGCAGCGCAGAGCAGATCTGTAATGAGAAGCTGAAAATGTTGAAGAAGATGGAGGAGGACAGGCAGCGCAGGCTGAAAACGAGAGCCTAGAGGCATCAGCTGCCCTATACGCTGATCGTTGCTCTCCGCTTATGCGAGGATGGAAAATGACCGGGGCATCTGCCGCCGATCGCAATTGCTTTCTTCGCTTACCGTATGCTAATATGGGTTTGAGCATCTGCTGAGGGCGTTGTCGGAGGATACGCTTTGCTGCCGGTGTGATGGTGAACATCGTCTGCCGGCATATCTTGACCGGATGATTCACGACATGGAGGTTGATCATGAAAAAACAGCAGTTTCACGTTGGACAGGAAGACCTTCTGCAGGCTTGTAATGAGTTTATCGCTTCCGCTTTCGGAGGGCAGGATTTCACCGGCAAAGACAAAATGAAGGCCGAGCTGATCTGCGAGGAGATCCTGATCAGCTTAAAGGAGAATTCGGGCGATAATGAGGAACTGTCCGTCAGGGTAAAGCAGGGCTTTTCCGGCCGGGTGATCGAATTTGAGGCTGCCGGCCGGGAGATCGAGGAGCTGCAGGGCGGGAATATCGACACTGCCATCAAGCTGGCAGACGAACCCGAGGAAAGATCCATCCGGGCCATGGTCTTAAAGGCCTACGGGGACAGCTTGAGATATGTCCATAAGGACGGCGTGAACCGGGTGATGCTGCAGTTGAAAAAGGGCGGGGGCAGCACTGTTTTCATCACCCTCGCAGCCCTTGGCGCGGCGATCCTGGCAGGGCTTTTGTTCAGACAGTTTATGCCCGCTGCCGTCAATGACGCCCTCTGCGGATATCTCTTCAAGCCCTTTAAGACCATGTTCATCAATGCCTTAAAGATCGTGGTGGGCCCCGTGGTGTTCTTCTCCATCGTGACCTGTATCTCCCAGTTCACAAATCTGTCGGAGCTGGGCAAGATCGGCTTAAAGGTCATGGGACTTTATATCTGCACCACCATTATGGCTGTGCTCATCGGACTGGGGCTGTTTTCCGCCATCAATCCCGGAGAATGGGGAATGGCCCTGGGAGGGACCATGGAGAGCACCGAGGTCAGTGTCAATACGGAAGCGGACACCTCCATCCTCAGCACCATAGTCAATATCGTTCCCGGCAATCTCCTGAAGCCCTTTGTGGAGTCGGACACGCTGCAGATCATCTTTCTGGCGGTGCTGCTCGGCGCGGCGGTGGGCATGATCGGGCGCTACACAAAGATCCTCCAGGATCTCTTTGAGGCCTGCAATGAGCTGTTTTTAACCGTCACGACGTTGATCTCAAAGCTGATCCCCCTGGCGGTCTTTGCCTCGGTCTTTCTGATGATGATCCAGACAGGAACGGATTCCCTGCTCGCCATGATCTCCATGGCATTGACCGACGTGCTTTCCCTGGCCTGCATGATCGCGGTGTACGGGATCCTGATCCTCCTGCTTACCGGGCTGAATCCCATTAAGTTTTACCAGAAGACCGGGCCCGGCATGATCACCTCCTTTTCCCTTTCCTCCAGCAATGCGGCCATGCCCACCAATATGCAGATCTGTACGGACAGGCTGGGGATCTCCCCCAAGATCTGCGGTTTCTCCATCCCCTTAGGCGCCACCATCAATATGGACGGCACCAGCATCCATCTGGCTGTGGCGGCCTTATTTCTGGCAAAGGTATATGCGGTTCCGGTTCCTCAGTCCGCGATGCTTTCCATTGTCATCACGATCCTGATGCTTTCCATCGGAACTCCCGGTGTCCCCGGAGCGTCTTTGGTCTGTCTGAGTGTTCTGCTGAACCAGATCGGCGTCCCCATCGAGGCCATCGGCCTGATCATGGGGGTGGATTCCCTGCTGGATATGTGCCGGACCGTCTCCAATACAACGGGTGATATGGCGGTGACCACCATCGTGGCGAAGTCGGAAGGCCTGATGGATCTGGATATGTACAACAGCTGAGGAAATGAAAATAAGCCGGATGCTTTCCGGCGAGGAAAAAGAATGAGCCCCTCACGGATGCCGCAGATGACAGACGGAGGGGCTTAGCCTTCTACCTGGCCATGACCTTTAAGATTTCCCCCACATACATATAATGGGGATCTCCGTTTTTGTACCAGGTCTGCTCCAGCTTGTTGTCGATAAAATCGGAGACATTGATCAGGGTGCAGGACAGCTTCCGGCATAAGAACACCAGGTTGGCGTCGTCGGGGTAGGGGATGCCGTGGTCGAAATCCACCTCCATGGAGGCATTGCGGAATTTGTCCTCGTTCCTGCCGGAGGCGGTGCCGAAATACTGCATAAGCTTCTTTGTGGCCTTTGCCTTCGGATCCAGAAAGGCCAGTGAGAAATAGTCATTCTCATCCATGATCTCTTTGGTATAGCGGCTTCCCCGGATATAGACGCTGACGGTGTTCATGCCCCATAAATAACCGATGGAACCCCAGCCTGCGGTCATGGCGTTCTGTTTTTCCTCGTTGCCGGCGGTGATCAGCATATTCTCCTTGCCGATCTTTTGGAAGGGGTCGAATTCCAGAAGGTCAATGGAAAAGGGTTGAAAGCTGTGCTTCATGACAGATCCTCCATATATTTTCAGCGATCCAGGATGCTGATCTCTTCCCGATACAGCTCCGGATGCGCTTCAAATTCTTCATTGATGAAATCCACCGCGCTTTTTCTGCCTTCCTCGTCAAAGAGGAAGCTCTGCTGGATCCTTTTGTCGGAAGGGGTCCTGGCAAGGCTGTAGGGTCCCTGCCAGATGGTCACAGCAAGAAAAGCGGTGTCCTCCGCCTGCTGTTTGATGATATGATATCGAAGTCCCTTAAGGCTCCCGGTGAAGGCCTCTCCGTAATTGAAGAAATTTAAAGGCATGCACTGGGACAGCGCAAGCTTCATGAGGGCTCTTCAGGGTCTGCAGCTTCCCCGGGCTCTTCCGTTTCCTGTCCCTTGAAAGACAGCTCCCTCAGCTTCTGCGCCGCGTGCTCCGGGATCAGGCGTTCTCCCTGCTCCATGATGAAGGCAAGCCTTGCGTCATCCGCCACTGTCAGCCTTCCGAACTCGCTGGCCAGACAGAACATACCTGGAACACCGGGAGATGCTTCTTCCGCTCTTAAGATCAGCAGATACTGATCCTCCGTCAGATCCCGGTACAGCATGGAATGCATACCGGACATGGATTCCGGAGGCAGAAGGGAAGAAAGCCGGATGGCGTCATACAGGGAATCCACCCGGAACAGAAAACAGTTGGGGGTCTTTTTCACGGAGGCGGCAAACTGCTTCGCCGCACCGGAAAAGAGGGAGCCTCCCAGCTTGGAGTTCAACTCCTTCCAGAAATTCTCCACCTCGATCCGGCAATCTCCCTTGGATGCCAGCAGCACCAGCATATCCTGATTGATGATGGCCAGCTGCAGCGTGGTGAAGGGCTCGTTTTCCGGGATCCCCACCTCCCTTGCACCCGTCATGATGACCTCATGGAGAAACTCCAGAGCCTCCCGCTTCTGGCCCACGATATCCTCCGGGGTGATCCCCCTCTCCGCCAGATCGGAAACCGGTATCATACACTTGATGGTGTTGTTGTTGACACGGAAAAATTTCATG
>CAMNLO010000006.1 GCA_946543095.1 uncultured bacterium | reverse complement strand
AAGGGGGGCAGGACAAGCCACTGATCGGCCCCTTCTTCCGTTTCTGCCTGGAAAAGGGAAGGAAGGGGGGAGAGAAGATGCAGGAGAAGGCGGGAGGAGGCCTGTATGTGGCCCTGCTACTGTTTGTCGGGATTCCTCTTCCGGGAACCGGCGCCTGGACCGGCACCCTGGCGGCCAGCATCCTGGATATGGATTTTAAAAAGAGCACCGTCGCGGTGCTGTGCGGGGTGCTTCTGGCAGGTGTCATCATGGGAGCGCTGAGTATGGGAGTGTTCGGTGCCATCAGAGGATTTGGAGGTTAATGGAGGTCTGATATGTACGACGGATTTGTTAAGGTGGCCATGTGTACGCCGCGGATCGCTCTGGCGGATCCCGCATCCAACGCGGAGGAGATCATCGCCCTCATTTCTCAGGCAGCGTCAGGGCATGCCCAGGTCATTGTTTTCCCGGAGCTTTGCATCACGGGCTATACCTGCGGGGATCTGTTTTTCCAGCGTCCCCTGCTTACGGCAGCCATGGACGCGCTTTCCATGATCGCGGAGGAAACGGACGGACTGGACGCCATCGTGTTCGTGGGACTTCCGGTGGAAAAGGACGGGAAGCTCTATAACTGCGCGGCGGTCCTCCACGACGGCCAGATCCTCGGCTTTGTGCCGAAGGGGAATATCCCGAATTACAACGAGTTCTACGAGCTGCGCCAGTTTAACCCGGGGCCGAAGAACGTATCCACCCATACTCTTCCGGAGGAATATGCGGAGCTGGGCTTTGAGGGACCGGAGATTCCCTTCGGGACCAGGCTCCTGTTCTCCTGTGAAGAGCTGCCGGAGCTGGTGATCGGTGCGGAGATCTGTGAGGATCTGTGGGCGCCCGAAACGCCCGGGACTGCGGCGGCTCTTGCCGGCGCGACACTCATCGTAAACCTCTCTGCCTCCAATGAACTGGTTGGAAAGGACGAATACAGGCGGGACCTGATCCGGATGACCTCCGCGAGACTGCTCTGCGCCTATGCCTACGCTTCCGCGGGAGAGGGGGAATCCACACAGGATCTGGTGTTCTCCGGCACAAGGCTCCTTGCGGAAAACGGCACCATCCTTGCGGAGGGCGAGCCATTTACGGCCGGGATCACATTATCCGAGATCGATGTGGACAGGCTGGTGTCCGACCGCAGAAGGAATAACGGATTTCAGCCAAAGAACGCAGACAAATATCTGCGGATCCCTTTCCATCTCATTGTCAGGGAAACGGAGCTCACAAGGCCCGTCTCTCCCAGACCCTTTATTCCGGGAAATGAAGGCGCAGACAGGGCGGCACAGGAGATGGAGAGCCGGGGCTTTGCAGCGGATAAGGATCGTTCCTTATCGGATCGAAATGCCAGACTGGCCATGGTGCTGCAGCTTCAGGCCCGGGGCCTTGTGCAGAGGCTTTCAGCCATCGGCTGCGAAAAGGCCGTGATCGGCATCTCCGGAGGGCTGGATTCCACCCTGGCCATGCTGGTGGCGGCAAAGGCCTTCGACCTTTTAATGCTTCCCAGAAAGAACATCATCGCCATCACAATGCCGGGCTTCGGTACCACAAAGCGCACAAAGGGCAATGCGGAAAAGCTGGCGGAGGCTCTGGGGGCGGAGCTTCGGGAGATCCCCATCGGGGAAGCCGTAAAGGTGCATTTCCGGGATATCGGTCTGGCGGAAGAGGATCGCAGCGTGACCTATGAAAACGCCCAGGCCAGGGAGCGGACCCAGGTGTTAATGGATGTGGCGAATATGGAAAACGGCCTGGTCATCGGGACCGGGGATCTTTCGGAGCTGGCACTGGGCTGGGCCACCTACAACGGGGATCATATGTCCATGTACGGCGTGAACGCCGGAGTCCCCAAGACCCTGATCCGGTATCTGGTCAGATATTACGCGGAGTATGAGGCCGCGGGCGCTGCGGCAGGTAATGAGGGATCCGGAGCCGGCGATGGCGCCGGGACCCGGCTTTCGGAGGGAGAGCTGGCGGAGGTGCTCATGGACATTCTGGACACGCCGGTGTCTCCGGAGCTTCTGCCGCCGAAGGACGGGGAGATTTCCCAGAAGACAGAGGATCTTGTGGGCCCCTACGAGCTTCATGACTTTATTCTGTACTACACCCTGCGCTATGGCTTTGGGCCGAAAAAGATCTTCCGCCTGGCGCTTTGTGCCTTTGCGGAAGAGGGGAATGAGACTGAAGGTAGCTTCGCATCCAATGGAAGCTCTTCCTTCTCCCCCGAAGTGATCTTCCGTTGGCTTTCCAATTTTTACCGCCGCTTCTTTGCATCCCAGTTCAAACGCTCCTGCCTGCCGGACGGGCCGAAGGTGGGGTCTGTGGCGGTGTCCCCCAGAGGGGACCTCAGGATGCCCTCCGATGCGCATAGAAGGCTCTGGCTGGAGGAGCTGGAGGAACTGGAAGCGGAGTATTTCGGGGAAGAGGAGATCTGAGCACGTCAATCTCCAGCTGGCTTATTTCTAAAGTAAAAGGGGACGGCGAGAGCCGTCCCCTGAATGATCCTGAGGTATCAATTATTTTCCGGGGATTAGAGATGCGATATTCGCCGCCACGGTGCTGATGGGCAGGGTCTGGACAAGGATCTTGCCGGGACCGGTGACGATGGTGTTGAAGAGACCCTCGCCGCCGAAGAGCATGTTCTTCACGCCCTTGACCATCTGGATATCAAAGTCGCAGGTGCCGTCCATCATGACCAGGGTACCGGTCTCGATGACCTTCTTCTGGCCGGGAGCCAGATCATATTCCACTGCGGAGCCGTCGATCTCAAGAAGGACCGTGCCGGTGCCGGTGAACTTGTTCATGATAAAGCCTTCGCCGCCGAAGAAACCGCCGGCGATCTTTTTCTGGAAGTGAACGGACATCTCAATGCCTTCATCACTGGCCAGATAGGCGCCCTTCTGTGCGATCAGCACCTGGCCGGGGGTCAGCTCGATGGCCCGGATCTCGCCGGGGAAATTGGAGCCAAAGGCGATCTCTCCGGCTCTGTTTGCCACATAGTGGTTTCTGAAAAGGCTCTCACCGGAAAAGGCTCTGCCCAGCATTTTGCCCAAGCCTCCGGCCTCCGTCTTCATCTCGATGCCGTCATCCATCCAGCTCATGGCGCCGCCTTCGCAGTATACTCCCTCACCGGGCTCCAGTCTGACCAATGCCGCAGGCATATTGCCGCCAACGATTTCATACTTCATAACACACCCTCTCTTTCTTGATCTGAGTCTGCGCCGTGGATTCCGTCGCTTCAATGCCGGCGTATCATTCTCACGGCATGGATACCTGATATTCCGCAGGACCGGCTTCCGGAATATCCGTGAAAAGGAGTTTTTCGTCGGAAGCGATTACGGAACATATGAAACATAAAGCCATTATACAACATGATCAGGAGGTTACGCAATTTTCTGCCGTGGATTTTGTACCGTGGATTTCCAGCTGAAAGATGATTCATATTTCCTGCCGGGGGGACATGAAAAATATGAAGGCAGCCGCAGCACGGGGATCCGGCGGATGCTTTGTCCCGGCTGACGCTTCGATTGTAAGAGCAGTGTATTTTTGGTATAATTGACATACGTATGTAAAATGTTTTTCGGGCTGCATCCCCGGGCTGCCGGAGAAACCGTGGCACCGCAGAGAGGATGCAGAGGGACATGATTGACGGACCGCAAAGGATCCGGACGGCAAATACGGAAAAACGGAGTCAGCAATGAGATTTACCAAGATGCACGGCATCGGCAATGACTATATCTATATCGAGCACAGGGATTGGGAGGCGGCGGGCCGCCCGGAGAAGGCGGCTCTGGCAAGGCGGCTTTCCCACCGCCATTTCGGCATCGGCGGGGACGGCATCATCTTTATCAATCCTTCCGAAACCGCCGATTTTGAGATGGAGATGTACAACGCAGACGGCTCCCGGGCGGAAATGTGCGGCAACGGCATCCGCTGCGTCGGAAAATATGTGTACGATCACGGCCTGACGGATCAGACCACAGTGCGCATCGAGTCCATGGGCAGGGTGAAGACACTGCAGCTGCATCTTTTCAACGCGGAGAATTGCACAATAAGATCGCGAAAAACAGATCAGACATGCGCTGTGCATATTCCTGAAAACCCCTTTCGTAAGGAGAATTCTGCGGAAGAGACCGTTTTCGGGGAAACATCGTTTGCAGCGGACAGAAAGGGAAGCGATCATTTTGCCGGACAGCAGAAGGATGCCCGGCCTGATATGCAGGGGGAAGCGGCATGCAGACAGGGCAGGATGACTGTGGACACGGTCACGGTGGATATGGGTATTCCCGAGATCCTGGAGGAGGAGTTTTCCCTGGAGATCCTTGGAAAAGCCTACACCATGACCTCCGTCTCCACGGGGAATCCACACGCCGTAACCTTTGTTGCGGACACGGACAGCTTCCCCGTGTGCGAACTGGGCCCTCATTTCGAACACCATCCCCATTTCCCGAACCGCACCAACACGGAATTCATCCAGGTTCTGGACAGAGAAAACCTGAAAATGCGGGTCTGGGAGCGGGGCACCGGCGAAACCCTGGCCTGCGGCACGGGCGCCTGCGCCTCCGCGGCAGCGGCATTCTTAAAAGGCCTCTGCGGCAGGGAGGTGACGATCCACCTTCTGGGGGGCGATCTGCAGATCCGCCTGGATGAGGAAAGCGGCCATGTGCTCATGACCGGGGAAGCGAGGGAGGTGTTTTCGGGGGAATGCGTACTCTGATTCGTCGTTGGAGAGATCGGGCGGTTATGCTTCTGAAGTGGGGATTGTGGTTCTTTTTCCCGGTGAAGAGAGATAAGATCGTCGCCTGCTCTTTCAACGGAAAGGGCTATTCGGATAACCCGAAATACATTCTCCAGGCCCTGTTGGGAAATGAAAAGCAGCAGGAGATCGTCTGGCTTATGAAGGATATGCGGGAAACGGAGGAATTGCCTCCCGGTATCAGAGCATGCAGATTCGGCAGTGTTGCCGCAGCTTATCATCTGGCAACGGCCGGGATCTGGATTGATAATGTCCGGAAGAAATACCTGTATAAGAAGGAAGAACAGCTGTACATTCAGACCTGGCATGGAATCGGCGCGATGAAAAGGGTGGAGAAGGATGCTGTGGGGAGCCTGTGGCCGGATTATGCGCGAATGGCCGTAAAGGATTCCAAAGCGATTGATATATTCCTGTCCTCCACTGAAATGGAGAGCGGGATCTACAGAAATTCCTTTTGGTATGACGGCAGGATCTACGAGATCGGATCACCGAGGAATGACATAATCTACAGGGGAAACGCCGCCCGGAAAAAGATACGTGATATGTATCAGGTGAATGAGGATTGCGGGATCGTCCTGTATGCCCCTACCTTTCGGGATAATACTCCCACCGATGTATATCTCCGGGATGAGAAGACATTGCTCAAAGCGTGCCGTGAAAGATTTGGCATGAGCGACTGTCTGCTCTTGGTCCGCCTGCATCCGAATATGATGAAGGAAAGGGAATTATTTCTTAGCCGGGGAAAGCATGTGATCGATGTGACGGATTATCCGGATTCCCAGGAGCTTCTGGTAGCTGCGGATATCCTGATCAGTGATTATTCCAGCATTATGGTGGACTTCTGCATCACCGGGAAGCCTGTGTTCCGCCTTGCGAAGGACGTGGACCGATACCGTGGAGAGAGAGATTTTTATCTGGACATAGAGGAGTATCCTTTTCCGCTTGCTTCCTCGGAAAAAGAGCTGGAGCAAGTGGTTTTGGATTACGATGAACAAAAGCATCTGAAAGAATTATCAGAGTATTTCGATAAGGTGGGCATGATCGAGAACAGGCATGCGTCAGAGGATGTTGCGGAGATAATAAGGGACTATATGACAGGCTGCTCAAAAGAGGAACTGTTCCGGAAGTATGACAGGTTCCTGGCAAAGCTGCCGGAATGAAAAGCCGCACAGCCGGGGGCTTTACCCGGTCCGTAAAACGGCGGTTCCTTACTGGGGAATATGGAAAACAATTCACAACAGATCAAGAATAAAGCCATCAACGGCTTCTTCTGGAAGTTATCAGAGAGGGTGCTGGCGCAGCTGGTAAGCTTTATCGTATCGGTGGTCCTTGCAAGGATACTGATGCCGGAGGAATACGGTGTTGTAGCCATCGTGTTGATCTTTATCACCCTTGCGAACGCGCTGGTATCCGATGGACTCGGAGCCTCGTTGATCCAGAAGAATGATGTTGAAAAGATTGATTTCAATTCGGTTTTTTACGCCGGTCTTCTTTTATCCCTCGGGCTGTACGGTCTGCTCTGTCTCGCGTCTCCTGTTATTGCGGCGGTCAAAAAAAACGGGCTGATTGCCCCGATCCTCATAGTACTGGGGATCAGGATCCCACTGGCGTTTGTCAATTCGGTTCAGCAGGCATATATCGCCAGAAGGATGGAGTTTAAGAAATTCTTCTTCTCTACATTGTTCGGAACGGTTATCTCAGGTGTGATCGGGATCACTATGGCTTACGGGGGATGGGGGGCATGGGCTTTAGTAGCTCAGTACCTGAGCAATTCCATTATCGACACCCTTGTGCTGTTTGTGACCTCGGGATATGTGCCCGGCCTGTCTTTTTCACTGACGAGATTGAAGCCGCTCTGGGCCTATGGTTCCATGATCATGACTACTAATTTCATCGGCTCTTTTTTTGATCAGCTGAAGGGGCTGATCATAGCGGTCAAGTACACTTCGACGGATCTTGCCTTTTTCAACCGGGGGGAACGTATCCCCCTCTTGATAACGGGAAATCTTTCCGCTGCCATCGCTGCCGTTCTGTTTCCGATGCTTTCCAGATATCAGGATGAAAAGGCTATGCTGAGGAAAGTGGCGAGCCGGTTTTTAAAAATCGCCATGTATGTATTGTTCCCTGTAATGATCGGACTGGCGATCGTCGGAGACAGGCTGGTCTGTCTTTTACTTACGGAAAAGTGGGCGCAGTGCATTCCCTATCTTCGGCTGGTCTGTCTGGGGGAGCTCGTCACCATATGGGGCCTGTGCAATGTTCAGGTGATCAAAGCCGCAAACGGGGCGTCCATCCTGTTGAAATATGAGCTGATCAAAAAGCCGTTGTACCTTGCGTTCCTCTTTGTGGCTATGATGTTTGGTCCCCTGGCGATAGCTCTGGGGAATGTCCTTTATTGTGTCGTCGCGTTGTTCATTAATGCACATCCTACGGCGGAAATGGCGGAATACCCACTTTATGAGCAAATGCGGGATGTTTTGCCTACCATTATGCTCACAGGCTGCATGGGACTGATCGTGTATTCTATCGGGAAGCTGAAGCTGGGGGATCTGACTGTTCTGATCCTGCAGATCGTTTCGGGGGCTGTTTTTTATGTGGGAGTGTCAGTCCTGATGAAAAATGAAAGCTTTGGCTACCTTCTTGATATCGTGAAGGAAAAACTGGAAAGCAGATGAATGGTGCAGTGAGCGAGGATAAGTATTTTATCTATGAGTTTCCGAGGAAATGCGGATTCAGACAGATGTTGAAAACACTGTATGTCGGTGTACTCCGGCTGTTTTACGGCATGAGGCTTGCCCGGATCGGGAAGAAGGAGAGGGCTTCTGCAAAGTACCGGGTCAGTCTGTGCGGGATCTTTAAAAATGAAGCTCCATATCTGAAGGAATGGATCGAGTATCACCTGATCGTGGGAGTGGATCATTTTTATCTCTACAACAATCATTCCGAGGATGCGTTCAGGGAGACCCTTGAGCCTTATATCTGCCGTGGGATCGTATCTCTGATCGAATGGCCATATGACCAGAAGCAGATGGAGGCGTATCGGGACTGCATCAAACGATATGCGGCAGAAACAAAGTGGCTTGGATTTGTTGACATTGATGAGTTTGTTACACCGAAGAACACGGATAATGTCTATGATTTTCTGAAGGCATTTCAGAACAGGGGCTCCGTTCTTATCTACTGGAAAATTTTCGGAAGCTCGGGACTTCGGGACAGGGATCCGGAAGGGCTGGTAACGGAAGTATTTACGGCGGCTTCGGAAAAGTATTATGAGTTGGGAAAATGCTTCCTGAACACGGCCTTTACGTTTGATGAAAGCTCTGTTTTTGCATCCCAGATGCACCACAAGCTGTGGACGGTGTACAATGGCAGGAGGATTCCGCCGGTCAATGTTTTTATCAGGATCACTATCAACAATATGCATCAGGCTGACGAAAAGGACTTTCCCATTCAGATCAACCACTATATTCTGAAATCAAAGTCTGAGTATGAGGCCCGCTGTAAGAAGGGTGATGTATACTATCAGAAGAACCCACATGATGACGCATATTTTCAAAAATTTGAAGCCATGTGTCATTCCTGTGATCTGTCGGCCTATCGATTTTTGGCGCGATTAAAGGAGAATATGCGGAAATGAAGCTCAGAACCATAGCGTTTTATCTTCCCCAGTTTCATCCGATCCCGGAGAATGACAACTGGTATGGGAAGGGCTATACGGAGTGGGTAAATGTGGCGCAGGCCAGACCGATGTTCCATGGACATTATCAGCCACATATTCCCGCGGATTTGGGATTCTATGATCTTCGCTATCCGGAGGTTCGCAGGCTGCAGTCAAAGATGGCATTGTCCCATGGCGTTTCCGCATTCTGTTACTGGACCTATTGGTTTGGGGGCGGAAGGAGGCTGCTTACCATGCCGATGGACGAGATGCTGAAGGATAAAGAGGTAAAGATACCGTTCTGCATAGGATGGGCCAACCACTCCTGGGAGAAGAAGAGCTGGGACCCCCAGGGAAACGGGCAGCTGCTGATGGAACAGAGCTATCCCGGGAGGGAGGATTATCGGAAATTCTTCGAAACCTATCTGAGAGCATTTCGTGACGAACGATATTTCCGGGTGGAGGGGAAGCCCCTTGTCTGTGTATTTCAGCCGCTGCATGGGGAATTGAGGGAAATGCTTGACACCTGGAGAGAGCTTGCGGTAAAGAACGGCCTGGAGGGCTTCTATTTTGTGGGAAGGGATTCCGGCTGCAGGGCAAGAGAAGAGATCCTGGATATCGGATTTGATGCGGTTTACGAGGACGATGTCTTCAATGTCCATCATGAGTGCCCCAGACTGAAGAAGGCGCTTTTGCTGGCAGAGAGGAGCCTTCTGAAGCGGCCTACGGTCTTTTCCTACGAGGATGCGATTCGGTATATGGTAAAACCTTACACTGAAGAGGAGAATACGATTCCTTTGATCGCGCCGAACTGGGATCATACGCCCCGCACCGGTGCGGATACGATCCTTTTGAAGGATTGCGAACCGAAGCTTTTTTACAGGGTCTGCAGAATGGCCATGGAGGCGGTGAAGAAAAAACCGGAGGAGAAAAGACTTGTATTTATCAAATCCTGGAATGAGTGGGGCGAGGGAAATCATATGGAACCGGACAGAAGATATGGAAAGGGATATTTGAAAGCTCTGAAAAAGGCACTGGAGGATCAGAATGGAATACTTTGAGCATCCGTTTTATCTGGAAGATATTGAAGAGATCGCGAAGGATGAGAGGATACGGGACGGCTTCTCAGGAAAATGTGTGGCGGTAACAGGAGCCTCCGGTATGCTGGGCACCATTCTTGTGGACTCCTTTATGGAGATGAACAGAAAACATGACGCGGGGATCATAGTCCTTGCAATGTCCAGAAACATGACGAAGCTGCTGAACAGATTCCGGCGGTATGAGGGAAATCCCTCCCTGGTGCTGATAGAAGGGGATATTACCAAAGAGTTTGCTCCGAAAGGCTGTAAGCCGGATTATATCATACATGCGGCGAGCAACACACATCCGCTGGAATATTCCGGCGATCCCATCGGCACAATCACTACCAATGTATTCGGGACCTGGAGGATTCTGGAGTGGCTGAAAAAGTCAGGCAGGGGCCGTCTGCTCCTGGTCTCCTCCGTGGAGATCTATGGAGAAAGCATCTCCGGCGAGACACCTTTTCGTGAGAAGGATTTCGGATACATAGACTGCAACACACTGAGAGCCGGCTATCCGGAGAGTAAACGGCTGTCCGAAACCATGATCCAGGCATATCTGTCCGAAGAGAATACGGATTCCGTGATCTCAAGGCTTTGCAGGGTCTACGGCCCCACTCTGGAAAAGGATGACAGCAAAGCCCTGTCGCAGTTTTTGAGGAAGGGTCTGGAGGGAAAGGACATCGTATTGAAGAGTGAGGGAAATCAGTACTATTCCTACCTCTATGCAGCGGACGCGGTTTCCGCAATCTTATATACCGCTGTTTTTGGTGAAAAAGGAGAGGCTTATAATGCTGCCTCGTTGAGGTCAAATGCCAGACTGAAGGAACTGGCCGGGATGATAGCGGATATCAGCAAAACCTCAGTCGTATTTGAGCTTCCGGACGAAAAGGAAAGACAGGGCTTTTCGAAAGCCACAGCCGCACTGCTGGATCCGGGGAAGCTGGAAGAGCTTGGATGGAGCGCAAGGTTTTCCATTGAGGAGGGGATCGGGAGAACGCTTAAGATCCTGTCAGGAGGGGAATAAGGTGAAAACAACAGCACTGATTATAGCGGCCGGTGTCGGAGAGCGCACAGGAAGCTGTATTCCGAAACAGTTTATTACGGTCTACGAAAAGCCAATTGTGATCTATACACTTGAGAAATTCCAGATGTGCAAAAGCGTGGATGATATTGCGGTTGTATGTCTTGAAGGCTGGGAGAATACGTTGAATGCCTATGTCAGACAATATGGCATATCAAAACTGACAAAGGTGTTCCCGGGAGGGAACAGCGCTCAGGAATCCATTTTCAACGGGCTGAGTGGATTGAAGAATACTCTGGGGAAGGATGATATCGTGATTATTCATGATGGGATAAGGCCCATGGTAGACGAGGAGATCATCGATTCATGCATACAGGTCTGTGCGGAACATGGAAACGGTGTCACTGCACTTCCTGTTTATGAGCAGGTGTTCAGGGCGAAAACAGAGATGACCACAGATGAGTATATTCCCAGGGAGAAGCTGAGAATACTGCAGACGCCGCAGGCCTATCACATGGGTGAGATACTTGACGCGTATGAACGGAGTTTCGCTGAGAATATCGGAATTCACGGTTCCGCTTACGCAAACACCATCATGACTGATCTGGGAAATGAACTGTTTTTTTCCAAAGGCTCCACCAAAAACATTAAGATCACTACAAAAGAGGACATTGAGATCTTCAAAGCGATGCTGGCTTCATCATAGTACTTTCGTGGCTGCCCTTGCCTGAATGGTCAAAATCCAGCGGGAAAAGAGGAAAACCAATATGGCGGATTTCGGGAACGTTGAAACGATAAAGGAGGCAATACAGGACGGGAGTTTTTTCTCCAGGATTGAACGAAAACTAATTCATGGTACCGCACAGGCTTTTTCCTGCGGAGACGCTGAGATGAGGGACCGTTTGATACATGTGATGATGCTGAAACGGCTCAGGAAGCGATACTCGCATCTGCTCCGAGTCCAGGAAAAATCGACGGAAATGCAATATTCCGACAAGGTATGGATATTCTGGAGACAGGGCTATGACAATGCGCCGGCGATCGTCAAGGCGTGCATTCGATCTGTGAAAAGAGAACTGTCCGACAGAGAGGTTATTTTTCTGTCAGATGATAATCTGGAGCAGTATATTGAATTACCGACTTATATCAGGAAGAAGCATGACAGAGGAATCATTCCGGAAGCACAGTATTCGGATATCGTGAGGGCAGCCCTTTTAAGCCGGTTCGGAGGTTTGTGGCTGGATGCGACGGTGTATTGTACAGCTTCAGGGTTTGCGGACAGGCTGAAGGATCTTCCTCTGTTTTTTTATCAGATCGTTCCGCTTTTCAGGCCCTGTGAGCCTCCGATTATATGCTCCAGTTGGTTGATTTCAAGCTATAGGAATAATCCTTTTATGAGAAATGTCCGTGATCTGATGTATCACTACTGGAAGGATGAGGTTTTGTTGAAAGATTATTTTATCTTTCACCTGTTTGTACATATGGTGAGGGATGCTTATCCTGAAATGTGGGAAACAATGCCGGTTTTCAATAATGTTTCCCCTCATATTCTACAGTTTGAAATGTATAAGAGCTATAACGAGGTCAGATGGAATGAGATCAGGAAAATGTCGGATTTTCATAAACTCAATCACCACTATTGTCATCTGACGAATACAGCTTCAGGGAAAGACGGAAGCAGTGATACTTTTTTAGACAGGATCCTGAAAATGACGGATATTGAGGATTTCCACCCATGAGCAACGCATACAACCAGGCCAGGCATCTGGCGGAAAAACAGGTACACAAGGCCAGGCAGTCGGGACGGTTTCCCTTTTTGCCTGCGCTGGAATATATGCTTCCCCGGGAGGAATTTTTAAAGGAGGAGCATGTGGGAATCATGGAGATCCCCATTTCCCAGATCACGGGGACCATGACCGAGGGGAGGCAGGACAGCTTTTCCTACGGCTTTATGCCCTTTCTGCCGGGGAATTCCGAGTTTGCCGCAAAATGGTCGGCTCTGTATGATGCCCAGCAGGAGGAGGGGATCCGGGATGCCGTCAAGGTGTATGAATACCTGCGCCGGTTCTATGTGCTGGAGGGCCATAAACGGGTCTCCGTTATGAAGTTTCTGGGGGCGGAGCTGATCGAGGCGGATATCATCCGGGTCCTGCCGGAGGATCTGGAGTCCCCGGTTTACGCACGGTACCGTGAATTTCTGGAGTTTTTTAAGGTGGCAGGGATCTATGCCCTTTCCTTTACGGAGCCGGGGGGCTATGAAAGACTGGCGAAGGCCCTGGGACAGGACCTTATACGCCCCTGGAGCGCGGAGCTGTGCAGAGATCTTCGGGGCGCCTATTTCTATTTCTCCGGAGTGTATCTGGCAAAGGGCGGCGACAGACTGCCTATCTCTCCCGGAGACGCTTTCCTGGATTTCCTGGAGCGCTACGGTCTGGAAGAGCTTTGGGGAATGGGAAAGGAAGAGCTGGAAAGAAAGATCACGGAGATGCTTTCCCTGATCACTGCCGGGGAGGGGCGCATTTCCCTGATGGATCTCACCATGGACGGCGGCAGCCGCTTCATGAGCTGGTGGGGGATGCTGCAGAGGTGGCGGAAAAAGCCCTGAGCATCCTCAGGTATCCGTTCCGGGACCTTCAGGAACGGTAAAAAAACATGCTGCCAAAACGGCATAAAGGGAAGTCATGAAACTTCTTGCGATCGCGGATCATGAATCGGCCTATCTGTGGGATCACTTCGACAAAACTGCTTTGGAAGGGGTGAGCCTGATCCTTTCCTGCGGGGATCTGGATCCCTCCTATCTGGAATTTCTGGTCACCATGACAAACCTGCCTCTGTTCTATGTCCGGGGCAACCACGACAGATCCTACGACGACAGGCCGCCGGAGGGCTGCATTCCCATTGACGATAAGATCGTGGATTTTCGCGGCCTCAGGATTCTGGGGCTGGGGGGCTCCATGCGCTACCGAAATGGAAAGGATATGTACACGGAGCAGGAGATGCGGATCAGGATCGCGAAGCTCAGGGCCGGGATCGTGATCCGCAACGGCTTTGACGTGCTCTTAAGCCATGCTCCCGCCAGAGGCTATGGGGACAGGGAGGATCTTGCCCACAGGGGCTTTGAATGCTTTGACACACTGCTGAAAAGATACTCTCCTGCCCTGATGGTCCATGGCCATATCCATAAGGAATACGGCGGATTCCGGCGGGAGCTTGCGCACCCCGCCGGAACGCGGATCGTCAACGCCTATGACTATCAGATCCTGGAGATCGAAGAAGAGCAGTATCCGAAGAGAGGAGAGACAGGATCGCCTCTGTATGATCTGTATACCACTATCAGAAAGCGGGATTACTGAGCTTTCCGGCAGACTTTATACGCTCAGTGGGCGATGGCCAGGCCCGTTTCCTTATCAAACAGATGGAGTTTTTCCATATCCATAACGAACTTCAGCTCATCGCCGGTGCGGCCCGTTGTCCTGGGATCCACTCTGGCGGTCATCTGGGTGCCGCCGAAATCAAAGTAGAGATACACTTCAGCGCCCATCAGCTCGTACACATTGATCTTTGCCGTAAACGAAGCGCTCTTATCCGCGAGGTCACAGAAAGCGGCGTCATCCACATGCTCCGGCCTGATCCCGGCGATGACATCCTTTCCCACATAGCCCCCGTCCTTCAGGGCCTTTGCCTTTCCGGCAGGCAGAGGGAAGAGGATATCCTGAATCTTTAGGGCCACGGAATCTCCTTCCTCCGATACCGCCGCATCCATGAAATTCATCTGGGGAGAGCCGATGAAGCCCGCCACAAACAGATTGGCGGGAGAACTATAGAGATTGATGGGGGTGTCCACCTGCTGCATGACACCGTCCTTCATGACCACGATCCTGGTGCCCAGAGTCATGGCTTCCGTCTGGTCATGGGTCACGTAGATGATGGTGGTGCCAAGGCGTTCATGGAGCTTGGCGATCTCCGTGCGCATCTGGACACGCAGCTTTGCGTCCAGGTTGGAAAGGGGCTCGTCCATCAGGAAGACCTTGGGATTTCTCACGATGGCGCGGCCCATGGCCACTCTCTGGCGCTGGCCGCCGGATAAGGCCTTGGGCTTTCTGTCCAGCAGTGCCTCCAGATCCAGGATCCTGGCGGCGTCACGGACTGCCTTGTCGATCTCCTCCTTCGGACGCTTGCGCAGCTTCAGGCCAAAGGCCATGTTTTCGTATACGGTCATGTGGGGATACAAGGCATAGCTCTGGAACACCATTGCGATGTCCCTGTCCTTGGGCTCCACATTGTTCACCACCTCTCCGTCAATGGCAAGCTCTCCATCGGAGATTTCCTCCAGCCCCGCCACCATGCGCAGGGTGGTGGACTTTCCGCAGCCGGAGGGGCCCACAAAGATGATGAATTCCTTATCCTCGATCTCAAGATTGAAGTCTTTTACGGCAGCAAAGCCGCCGGGATAGATCTTGCTGACATGCTTGAATGATAGACTGGACATTTCTGCGTACCTCCCATGAATCGGCTCAAAGATAACATTATTATACGCTTGCACTCTTTTCCCCGCAAGGTATAATCCAAATGTCTCCTATGTCATACATGGCTTGCAGAATACATCCAATTCCTATAAAATAAGAAAAATCGCAGAATACAGGAGGGAGTGCGTATGGGCAGGATCATAGGTGAAGGCATCACATTCGACGACGTTCTGTTGGTTCCGAGCTATTCGGAGGTAACGCCGGATCTGGTGAATGTGGAAACATATCTGACAAAAAAGATCAAACTGAACATTCCGATGATGAGCGCCGGCATGGACACCGTTACGGAGCACCGCATGGCCATTGCCATGGCAAGGCAGGGCGGCATCGGCATCATCCACAAGAACATGAGCATTGAAGCACAGGCCGAGGAGGTGGACAAGGTCAAGCGCTCCGAGAACGGAGTGATCACGGATCCCTTTTCCCTGACCCCCCAGCACACCTTAAAGGATGCGGACGAGCTGATGGGAAAGTTCAGGATCTCCGGCGTTCCCATTACCGAGGGACGAAGGCTTGTGGGCATCATCACAAACAGGGATCTGAAGTTCGAGACGGACTTTACCAAAAAGATCAGCGAATCCATGACCTCCGAGAATCTGATCACGGCAAAGGAAGGGATCACGCTGGAAGAGGCAAAGGACATTCTGGCCCGCGCCCGTAAAGAAAAACTGCCCATCGTTGACGACAATTATAATCTGGTCGGTCTGATCACCATAAAAGATATCGAGAAAACAATCAAGTATCCCTTAGCGGCAAAGGATTCCCAGGGAAGGCTTCTCTGTGGCGCCGGCGTGGGCATCACCGGAGACATCCTGGACAGGGTGGAGGCTCTGGTGAACGCCAAGGTGGACGTGGTGGTGCTGGATTCCGCCCACGGCCATTCGAAGAATGTGCTGGAGTGCTTAAAGAAGGTGAAGGACGCTTTCCCGGAGCTGGATGTCATTGCGGGAAATGTGGCCACAGGGGAGGGCACGAAGGCCCTGATCGAAGCAGGGGCGGACGCCGTCAAGGTGGGGATCGGGCCCGGCTCCATCTGCACCACCCGCGTGGTGGCAGGCATCGGCATTCCCCAGATCTCCGCTGTTATGGACAGCTATGAGGTGGCGAGGTACTACGGGATCCCCATTATCGCAGACGGAGGCATCAAATATTCGGGAGATATGACTAAGGCCATTGCCGCAGGCGGCGACGTGTGCATGATGGGTTCCATCTTCGCGGGCTGCGACGAATCTCCCGGAGAGTTCGAGATCTATCAGGGCCGCAAGTTCAAGGTCTACCGCGGCATGGGTTCCATCGCCGCCATGGAGAACGGCAGCCGCGACCGATATTTCCAGAATGACGCGAAGAAGCTGGTGCCGGAGGGTGTGGAGGGCCGTGTGGCCTACAAAGGGACCGTGGAGGACACGGTGTTCCAGCTGATGGGCGGTCTGAGATCCGGCATGGGCTACTGCGGAACCACGACCATTAAGGAGCTGAAGGAAAACGGGAGATTCATCAAGATCTCAGCCGCATCCCTGAAGGAAAGCCATCCTCATGATATCCATATCACGAAGGAGGCCCCGAACTACAGCCCGGATTCCGAGTAGCAGAGTGATATATCGTGAGACCGCATTGCGGTAACGTTCCGGGGCTGCGGCTTGCGGGAAACATGGAAAGAGCGCATTGCGGTAATGTCCCGTGGCGGTGGCTTGCGGGAAGCATGGAAAGAGTACAATGCGGTAACACCCCGTGGCGGCGGCTTGCGGGAAGCACGGAAAGACCGCATTGCGGTAACGTTCCGGGGCGGCGGTCTGCAGGAAGCACGGAAACGGCGTATGTGTGGCGCTGCAATGTCGGAAGGCCCGGATCAGTGACAAGAGAGCGCAGAGGGAGGCCGTTACCTGATTAAGGTCTTCGGGAGATACGAGAAAGGTTTAAATAACATGAAGGATTACGCAACACTGCCGGAACTGCTCAGCCCCAACCCCTATCCCGGCCGGGGCATCGGAGTGGGCATCACCGCGGACGGAAAAACCGGCGTTCTGGTATATTTCATCATGGGACGCAGCGCCAACAGCCGCAACCGGATTTTCGTGGAGGAAGGAAAAGGAATCAGGACCGAGGCCTTTGATCCCTCCAAAATGGAG
>CAMNLO010000005.1 GCA_946543095.1 uncultured bacterium | reverse complement strand
CTTTTCAATTCTTCGGAGATGGTCCGGATATTCATGCCCCATATTCTATCAGGGCGGGAAGGGTTTTTCCAGAACAGGATGTGCTCCGGGCGATCCGGGATCGCGCAGGGACATTATCCCGATGGGAGAACGCAGCACGGCATGGGAAGGGCATGGGGCATGGAAACAGCCGCTACCACAATCTGTGCGGTGATCAGAAGAAATAATCGGAAGAAATAATCTTTGGCGAAAGGACGGACAGGTGATATAATCCTTTGAGTACTTTTACTGCCGTTAATAACGAAGGATACGTTCTCATGAAAAAAGTCAGGATCACAGTCAAAAAGATCGCCCGCTATGACGATCTCATCGAGCAGTATGAAAACCCCATGGAGCATGCCTGTTCCATGGAATTGGGGAAGGTGTTCCTATGCAACGGCTGGGAAAGGCCGGAAGGCTTCTGCTTAAGCGCCTGGGACACCGTATCCTCCTTTGTCATGGCCCTGGCCCACGGCGGCGAGAATTTCTATAACGGCTGGATGAAGGATCCCAGATCTGCCATGATATCCTGTAATGACGGATTCCGGCCGGTGAGCTTTCTGCTGGAAACCATGGATGAGGAAGCGGATCCTGAATAGGAGGGATGGATGCACTGCGAGGAATGCGCCTATTTTGCATATGACGAGGATGATGAGGCATATTATTGCTCCGTGGATATGGACGAAGACGATTATGGAAGGCTGATTGCGAACAAAAGGGAAACCTGCCCGTTTTACAGAAACGGGGATGAGTATGCGGTAGTCCGCCATCAGATGTAGAAAGAGAGAGATCATGACGAAACGAAAGGAAATACTGACAGGATGGGCAAAGATCACCCTGGGGCTTCTGATATTTGCCCTTGGCGTCCACCTGACGATCTTTGCAAATATCGGGCTTGCGCCCTGGGATTGTCTGGGGATGGGGATCTCTTATCACACGCCTCTGAATTACGGATTGTCCATGACGCTGGTGGCGATGGCGGTGCTCGCCCTGGATCTTGCCCTCAGGGAGAGGATCGGATACGGGACACTGATCGATGCCCTTCTCACGGGAAACTTTGTGCAGATGTTCAACAGCCTGAACCCCCTCCCATTAAATCAGGGGCTCTGGTCCGGCATCGGGATCATGATGGCAGGCTTTGTGCTGATCGCCCTTGGTATGGCGCTCTATATGAGCGCGGAGCAGGGCTGCGGCCCCAGGGACTCCCTGATGGTCGGACTGGGCAAACGGATGCCGAAGATCCCCATCGGTTTTGTGGAGATCCTGCTCTGGGCGGTGGTGCTTTTGATCGGCTGGATGCTGGGAGGGCCGGTAGGGGTAGGAACGCTTCTCAGCACCTTTTGCGCAGGGGCGGTGATGCAGGCAGTGTATGCTGTGATCCATTTTGAACCCAGGGACATGAAGCACAGAAGCATTCCGGAAGTCACGAGACTGCTGACTGAGACAACGCTTTCGGTGAGGGATCGGAAGAAGGATTCGGATGAGTGAACCGATCGTAAAGGTAGATCTTCATGGAATGACCCGGGAGGAGGCGATGAAGGCCATCGATAAGGCCATTGCGGCTTCCGGCCCCGCCACCTATCAGCTGCAGCTGATCCATGGCTATCACCGGGGGACGAACCTGCGGGATATGATCCATGACTGGTACAGATATGAGACCAAAGTGAAGAGGATCATTCCCGGGGACAATCCGGGTGTCACTGTGCTTGTGCTGAAGGAGCTGTATTGAACAGGAGGCCATGCGGGAGTGAGCGCATCATGAGGACCGCTGAAGGGAAGGGAGCGGAAACGTTTCAGATCCCGGGACTGGAGGAGATCCCCGTCAGGGTGGTGAAAAAGCGGCAGAAAAACTGCTATCTGAGGGTCCGGAACGGTGAAATCCTCATTACGGCCCCCTTAAGGGCCTCCAAAGAGTATCTGGCTTCCTTTGCCGCAAAGCATGAGAAATGGATCAGGAAGCAGCTGGATGCGGAAGAGAAAAACGGAAGGGCCTTTCTTCCGGAAGCACCCGGGGAGCGGGAGGCTCTGAGGAGCATTCTCGGGGAATATATCCGGATCTGGGAGCCGGTCCTTATGGTCAGGAGCATGGGCTTCAGGATCCGGAATATGAAGAGCCGCTGGGGAAGCTGCAATGTAAGGACCGGCGTGCAGACCTTTAATCTCCAGCTGATCCATTATGACAAAGAGTGCATCGAATATGTGGTGGTCCATGAGCTGGCCCATTTAAGGGCCAGAGGGCATGATCCCGTGTTCTGGGGGATCGTGGAAAAGGCGCTGCCGGATTATAAGGAACGAAAGAAAAGGCTGCAATAGCGGAAACAAAAAATAAGTGAATCGTGCGTGGACGAAAGCCGGGTTCAGCCTCCCGGTGAGCAGGGAACTGCATATCTGATGCCTGGCTGTGACAAGAGCATGGGAGATCTGGAGATCTCCGGCGTCAGGAAGGGAACGAATTATTAAGATGAATATGATTGAACTGACCTCCGACAATGTGTCGGAATTTGAGGACATTCTGGATCCGGACATTGCGGAGAGCATCGGGCGGGAATTCTTCCGCGGCATCGTGGCCAAGGATCCCGGTTCAGCGCCTTTGGGGGCATTGATCTGGGAGTACAAGAACCTGGAAGAGGACGCGGACACGGATGCCGAGATCTGTTATATCCGCTCGGAAAATGAAGAGGCAATGCAGGAACTCCTGAATCAGTTTGACAGGCAGACCTCCGGGGAGGAGGTCTGTCTGTCCTTCTTCGAAACAAAGGAGCTTTCCGATGGGCTTTGGCAGGTCTTTTCCGAGGATGGATTTGATGTCAGGAAAGGAGAAGGCCGGGATCTTGTGGCCAGGGTGTCGGATCTGCGCGTCTATGCGGAGCGGAACAGGAAGATCTCCGTCAAGATCAAGGGGTTAAAGGATCTTCAGCAGGTCCGGTTCATGCAGGGGATCACCAACTGCCTGTTCCATGGGAAAAAGGGCCTCATGGAGGATCTGGAGTACATTGATAAAAGCTGGTTCGACGAGGAGGTCTCCTGCTGCGTGATCACGGACGGCATGGTGAACGGCATGCTCCTTGTCCACAGGTTTCCCTCCGGAGATCTGATGCCTGTGTTGTTTACGGCCATGGGCCCCGATGCCAATAAGGACCTTCTGCGCATGTTCTATTTCAGCTGCCAAAAAGCGGTGGAGCGTTATCCGGAGGACACCCGCATCCTTGTGCGCCGCCATAATGATTCGGTGGTGACCCTTGCGAAAAAGCTGTTTGCGGCAAGAAGCGGGGAACAGGTCGTCAGCGGGGAACGGAGATAACAGATCGGCAAAGCGGAGGGATAAGACCTTATGTTGGCAATTTTTAATGCTCTGGAGATCATACCGGCCATTCTTTTGGCAGCGCTGCTGTTAAAGAATGATCATCTGCGAAAACGGGACACGGTGGAAGCGGGAAGGATCTTTCATATTACCGTGCTCACCATACTGGGAGCTGTCGTCAATGTGGTCACTTCTTATATCTACAACGGGCTCATGGATTTTTATGAGGGGCATCTTGGGTTTTACAATACGCTTCTGATCGCTGTTTTGTGCTGTTTCTCGGAGGTGCTGTCCCTTCAGAGCATCATCGTCTGGAATCTCTATGTGGATTACGGGATCTATAAAAGCTATGACCATGTGAATGAAAAAGCAAAACGCACCAGGATCCCGATGCTTTTGCTCTCTGTCGTCTATCTGGTTCTGTACACGGTCTCGGACTGGTATTTCAGGGTCGGTGCGGGGGCGATTTCCGTTGTGGACGCCTTCACCTATCTGTTCCTTCTGCTGCAGCTCTTCTGGGCCTTCAACGCAGCCCTGATCGTCTGGAAAGCGGGGAAGGAAAGAAGGCCTCCGACTTTTCTGCGCCTGGAGGTCTTTATCATTCCCATCATCATCGGATACGTGATGTCGTTAGTGCCTGTGATCGGGGTCTATGATTACCGGATCCTGGCTGCTTCCATCGCCATTCTTCTCACCTGGCGCACCGTGGAAAACCGATACCGCTATGTGGATCCCTATACCGGGCTCTACAACCGGGAATTCCTTTCCGAAATGAACGAGTTCATGGAGAAGAGCGGCTATCCAAACGGCACCGGCATCTATTTCCAGTGCAGGGGCGCGGGAGATCAGCTGATAGAAGCCTTAAAGAACGTGAAGCCATCGGATGCGGAGCTCTTCCGGCTGGGAGAGGATGAATATCTGATGATGGCAGGCCCCCAGAAGGAGTCTGTCATCCGGCTGCTTGTGAAAAGCGTGAAGCTGAAAGCCGCGGAGGATCCGGAGCTTCCGGAGGTGACAAGCGCCTATGCCATCAGAGAACCGGAGGAAACAGCGGAGGCCTTTACAAAACGGCTGTTAACGCTGAAGGGAGAGGATCCGGAGACAGTTTGAATATGCACTGATCCGATCGGAGAGATCGCATTCACAATTTCTCCGGGGCAAACCGTTCTGTAGTTTGGTAAGGGATGGCGCTTCGCGGCATCTGTGGAAGCTTGAAAAAACGCCGATGCGGCTTTTACCCTCCAAACTGGTGCCAGGCCCCGGTTTAGAGGCGTGGCAGATCAGGGATCTGTTTTATGTAAGCGCCCGGCAAGGAGGAAAAGAAGATGAATTATGAAAACGCGGAGCTGAGGCGCCATGAAGAGGATCTGCGGGTCAGCGGCTCCGGTGTGCTGGTCATGGGAGCCTGGCAGGTGGTCAAGCTCTTTATGCAGGTGTTTCTGGTGTCTCCCGAGAGCTTCCGGCTTGAGGCGGATTCCACGGAAGAAAAGATCTTCTATTATACGATCTTCATCGGAATGCTGCTGATCGGCGCCCTTGTGATCATGGCGACCCATGCGTATATCGGCTTGAACGCCATGCACGCCGCCAGGAGGAAGCCCTATAAAAAGGGTTATTTCGCCTTCACGGTCTTTGCTTTGGTGGTAAACGTCTTAAGTCTGGCCTCATATGTGAATTTCTTTACAAACCCGGAAAGCATGGACACCACCATCGCGTCCATACTGGTGGACCTGACGGTGATCTATATCTATTTCACCGTGGTGAACGCATCGATCAGGATCAAGAAGCTGAGAGCAGCGGAACAGGAGGAATAAGGAAACATGCAGCTGGATTTCCATTACTACGCCACCTACTGCGCTGCCTTTCTTGCGGGCTATTCCCACGAGGAAAGCCTGGAGATCGCCTACAGCGCGCAGTTTGTGGACGAATGCTCAAGGACCCTTCTGGCGAAGCTCAAAGCTCCTTCCCACGCCGCCACCACCCAGATGCAGCTGGAGCTGATGGATGCCAGGACGGATCCCGTGGGACTTCAGGATATCACCAGGATCTGGGCCGCCTTTCATTTTCTGCCCAGGGATCTTCACGCGGAAAAGAAGAAATGCGGGAAACGGTATCTGGACAAATACAGACTGATCTGCGGCCCCAACGGGGAGCTGGTGAAAAAGACGGTGGAGTTTGCCAAGGGGAGGCCCCGCCAGTCTGTGGGCATCGCCATGCATGTGCTGGCGGACACCTGGGCCCACGCCAATTTCGCCGGGACCCCGTCGCTGGTGATCAACAATACGAACAATGTGTTCTTTGAGCTGTTTCCGGAGGGGGACGGTTTTATCGAGAAGCAGATCACCTTTGTGCACAAGAGATCTGTTCCCGATGATCTGGAAAACAGTGTCTATACCAACAGCCTCTATCAGAGCAACGAGAATTCCATCATGAACCTGGGCCACGGCAGGGCCGGCCATCTGCCGGACTACAGCTTTGTGCGCTATAAATATCTGCCGGCCTGGGGGGACTACGGGGAGCTCACCAAGGACAATCCCTCCGACTATTTCAAGGCCTTTTCCCAGATGGTCTATGCCATGAAGTTTATCCGGGGAGTGGAGGATGAATTTGTATGCAATACTTATGACACCGAGTCCGTTTCCCCTCATGAGGACAGGATCCGGGAGATCATCGAAAAACGGCAGCTGATCTCGGATGATGACTGGAAGGCCTTCGGAGAAGAGCTGTCGGGGAAGACCGTGGAAGAATTCCATCTGGAGAAATATTTCGACGAGTACATGGAAACCGAAAAGAAGGACAAGTCATCCACCTTTCTCGGGAAATTTATCCGGGGAGCCATTGCCCACAAGGGCATGGTCATTGATGAGATCTACAGATCCGGAAACAAGGCAGCCGGGGCAGCCAAAGAAAAGCGGGGGCTGCGCTTCCGGCTCAAAAAGGGGTAGTTATGACGATATTTCAGAGGATCAAAAACGTACTGTTCGGCATACTGGTTCTGGCTGCGGGAGTGGTGTTTTTGCTGGACCCTTCCGATGAGGCCTATATGATCATCATCGCCTTTCTGACTTTGGGACTGGCCATCCGTGGGATCAGTGATATCTTTTTCTATTTCACCATGGCAAGGCATATGGTGGGGGGAAAGGTGATCCTGTACAAGGGGGTGGTCATTCTGGATTTCGCCTTCTTAACGGGCACCCTTTCCAATGTCCCGAAGATCTATATCCTGCTCTACCTTATTGCGATCCATGCCTTTGCCGGGGCCATCGATGTGCTCAGGGCCATGGAAGCCAGGAGCAAGGTAGAGGGGCCCTGGAAGCTGAAATGCTTTCAGGGGGTGGGGAATATCCTGCTGGCTGTCGCCTGTCTGGTCTTTATCAGGTACACAAACACCGCCCTGATCATCTACAGCATCGGACTGATCTATTCCGCGATCCTGCGTATCATCGATGCATTCAGACCCACCGCCTTTATCGTGATCAGATAGAAGGGTCCCTGCCGGACCCGGGGCATGGAGGAAACCATGGGAAATATCGAATCGCAAAATGTCCCATTAGGGAATCTGTTTCTTACAAGGCTTCGGAAACGTGCTATAATAAAAGATCATCAAAATCGGAAATGAGGATGGTGAGCAAAAGAAAACTAAGAGGTGAAGGAGGCAATTATGCAGACTTTTATCATCGGTTTGGCGATCCTGTTGGTGGGAGGTTTTTTCTACGGAGGCTTCTGCCAGAAGATCTTCGGTCCCGACGACCGTAAGACCCCGGCCTACACGAAAAGCGACGGTGTGGACTATGTGCCCATGCCGAAATGGAAAAACGCTTTGATCAATCTGTTAAACATTGCGGGAACAGGGCCGATCCTGGGGCCCATCCAGGGGATCCTCTTCGGGCCCATCGCCTTTTTGTCCATCCCCATCGGATGCGTCATCGGCGGCGCCGTTCATGATTATTTCTGCGGAATGATCTCCATCAGGGAGGGCGGAAGCCAGATGCCGGAGATCCTCCGGAAAAACACCGGAGAGGTGATCCATAAGATCTACACGGTCTTCGTGGTGCTGGTGCTGTTTCTGGTGGGAGTGGTGTTCACCTACACTCCCGGGGATATCCTGGCCACCCAGATCTTCGGCCTTTCCGGAGCGGCCACGGATCCCGCCACCTGGATCATCATCGGCTGCATCTTCGGCTATTATCTTGTGGCCACCCTGTTTCCCATTGACAAGATCATCGGCAGGATCTACCCGGTGTTCGGGGCGGTGCTGCTTTTGTCCGCCGTGGGGGTCTTTGCCATGCTCTTTGTGAAGGGCTATCCCCTGGCGAATGTCTGGGATGCCTGGAGCCTAAACGGCTTTGATTTCGGCGCCTATTTCACCGCCGAGCATTTTATTCCCGTGTTCTTTATCACCGTGGCCTGCGGCATCCTCTCGGGCTTTCATTCCACCCAGATCACTCTGGTCACCAGGACCCTGGAGAGCGAGCGGGAAGGGAGACTTACCTTCTACGACATGATGATCGCGGAAGGCTTTATCGCTTTGGTCTGGGCAGCAGGGACCATGGCCATGATCGGCATCGGAGCGGAAAATGCCGGCATCACCATGCAGATGACGGAGGGCGGCTGGGCCTACTTCGCCATGGTGAACGGAGCGCTCCAGAAGATCTCCGCCACCAGTGTGGTGGGTGTGGTCTGCAGGGAAATGCTGGGACCCATCGGAGGGATCATCGCCATTATCGGCGTCATTCTTCTGCCGGTGACCTCCGGGGACACAGCCTTCCGTTCCTTGCGGCTGATCCTTGCGGATGCCATGCATATTCCCCAGGACAAGGGGATCAAGAGGATCCTTCTGGCGCTGCCCGTATTCCTTCTGGCGATCCTGGTACTGGTCTGGGCTAAGTTTGATGCCAACGGCTTCAATACCATATGGCGGTATTTCGGCTGGTCCAACCAGACCTTAAGCGTTTTTGCCCTGGCCGCCATTGCCATCTGGCTCATGCGCCACGGAAAGGGAAAATTTGTCTGGGTGCCCATGATCGTCATGAGCTTTTACGCCTTTGTCACCTGCTCCTATATCTTTAACGCAAAGATCGGTTTCAGGATCCCTTATGTGCCCTCCCTTGTGATGGGAGCGGTATGCGCGGTCCTGCTGGCTGCCGCTGTCCTGATATGGGGCCGGAAACCGGGAGGAGAGGAGAAAGGATCGGATCAGAGATAACGGATCGTTGTCCGGTTCGGGAATGAAGGAACAAAAGACTCCGGAGCGGGTCCGGAAATCATCGAATCTCACTGCGATCCTGTTATGCGGGGCAGGCGTAGGGCTGAACATGCTTCTCAGCATTCTGACGACAGCCCTCGATCTGCCCCTGTATCTGGACACGGTGGGGACCATCATCGCATCCATACTGGGGGGGTATCTCCCCGGTGTCATCGTGGGGTTTACCACAAATCTTCTCAGAAGCATCATCGAGCCTGCGGCCATCTATTACGGGGTCATGAATGTCCTGGTGGCTTTAGTGGCGGCTTTTTTTGCAGAACGGGGCCTTCATCAAAAGCCCGGCGGCATCGTGGGCATGCTGGCAGTGTTTTCCCTGATCGGGGGCGTCTTCGGGATGCTCATTCCCTGGCTCAGGGAAGGGATCTCCTTTGAGACCGAATCCCTGGCGGGCATCCTTTATGAGACCCTGCACACCGGCCCCGAGCTGTCCTACCTCCTCAGCGCTTTGATCACCAATCTGCCTGACAAAGCCATCTCCCTTCTGATCGCCCTCTCCCTGATCCGTCTGATCCCTGCGCGATACCGCGGCCTTTTCCGGCTTCATATGTGGGTGGAGGATCCGGGGTTCATGGAGGAGGCCTGCGGGGAGATGAAGGTGCGGAGGGTCTCCCTGCGCATCAAGACACTGCTGGTGGCGGTGGTGTCTCTGACGGCTGTGGCGCTGATGAGTGCTATATTAAGCGTTAATGTCTTCCGGAAAATGACCATCACGGAGCATACAAGGCTTGCGGTGGGGGCTGCCGAGCTGGCGGCGGGGGTCGTACATGGGGATATGGTGGACACGTATCTGAAGGAGCAGGGGCATTCCGAAGACTATATCGAAACCAGGGAAATGCTGGGAAAGATCCTGGCCAGCTCTCCGGAGATCTCCCGTCTGTATGTATACCGGCCGGAGCCTGCGGGCTTTAGGGTCATTTTTGATATCGACACACAGGAAAGAGCGGCTCTTAAGATCGGCGCCATGCTTCCTGTGGAGACGGGTTTTCAGACCCATTATGAGGAACTGCTTTCCGGCGGGGAGATAGAACCCTTTTTCTCCGATCACGGCCCCGGATATCTGCTGACGGCGGCAAAGCCCGTTTATGATGAAAGAGGGCGTTTTGTCTGCTATGCCATTGCGGATGTGGATATGGAAAAGCTGGCCAGGGATTCCCGCAGCTTTTTAACGGAAATGGTCCTGGTGTTCCTGGGCTTTTTCCTTCTGCTCTGCACATTCACCATCTGGCTCACGGACCAGAACCTGGTGATCCCCATCAATTCCCTGGTGCGGTGCATGGACCGGCTTGCAAGGACCTCCGATTCCCAGAAGACCATGGATGAAGATGTAAAGATGTTCAGAAGACTGGGGATCCATACGGGAGACGAGCTGGAAAACCTGTATCTTTCCGCCAGCAGCATGACCAAGAACCAGGCGGAGCAGCTGCGCAGCATCCGCCACCTCTCCGAGTCCACCGCCAATATGCAGGACGGATTGATCATCACCATGGCGGATCTGGTGGAAAGCAGGGATTCCGACACCGGTGCCCATGTGCAGAAGATCTCGGCCTATGTGAAGATCATTGTGGAAGGCCTGAAGAGAAAAGAGTATTACGGAGGCAAGATCACCCCCAAGTTCATGTCGGATGTGGTGCGCTCCGCGCCTCTTCACGACATCGGTAAGATCAATATCCCGGACAGCATCCTGAATAAACCCGGGAAGCTGACGGAGGAAGAATTTGAGATCATGAAGACCCATGCCGCCGCCGGAAAACAGATCATTGAGAATGCCATCAGTAAGATCAAGGCGGACGATTATCTGAAGGAAGCCAGAAACATGGCTGCCTATCATCATGAACGGTGGGACGGCAAGGGATATCCGGAGGGGATCCACGGGGAGGTGATCCCTCTTTCCGCCAGGATCATGGCAGTGGCGGATGTGTTTGACGCCCTGACCTCCGACAGCGTGTATAAGCCTGCGTTTCCGCTGGAGAAAGCCTTACAGATCATGGAAGAGGGGAAGGGGACCCAGTTTGATCCGAAATGCCTGGAGGCCTTTCTGGATTCGATGCCGGAGGTGATGGTGGTGCTCAGAAAGTACAACCAGGGGATGTAGAGGGGATGGAGATGAAGGGCATAAGGGTCTTTGGTGTCATCCTGATCATATTGCTTGCGTTGTCCTTTTCACTGCCCTTACGGGCGGAGCAGGGAGGCTTCGGGGGAGGCTATGCCGTAACGGGCCAGACGGAGGACCTGGGTTATGCCGCCACCCTGTATGATGCGGAAAACGGCCTGCCCACCTCGGATGCGAATTTCGTGATGGGAAGCTCGGACGGGTATATCTGGGTGGGAGGCTACAGCGGGATTTTGCGCTATGACGGCAGCTCCTTTACAAAGCTGGACACCTCCGGAGGCCTCACCAGCGGCAGAGGACTCTTCGAGGATTCCCATGGCAGGATCTGGGTGGGCACCAACGACAATGGCGTGGTGGTGCTGGACGGGGCCCGTCAGATTCATCTGACCCCTCAGGACGGCCTGCCTTCCTCTTCCATCCGCAGCTTTGCCGAGGATCTTCAGGGGAATGTGTTCATCGGCACCACCGCCGGGATCTGCTATGCGGACCCGGATATGTATGTCACCATGCTGGATGACTCCCGGCTGAACGAGGAAAGGGTGCTGAGGCTGGATGCGGACCGGGAAGGACGGATCTACGGACAGACCAAAAACGGCCTGATCTTTCTGATCGAGGATAAGACCGTAAGAGAGGTCTGTACGGGAGACAGTCTGGGGATCGAAAAGATCTCTGCCCTGCAGACGGATCCCCTTCATCCCGGAATGATCTATCTCGGCACAGAGGCCGATGTCCTCTATCACGGGGCCTTCGGCGCGAAAGAGCCTGATCTTGAACGAATATCTGTTGCACCATTAAATGGCGTGCACTGGTTAAGCTTTGACTGCGGCAGACTGTGGATCTCCTCCATCAATATGGCGGGCTATCTGAATGAAAAGCAGGAATTCCGAATTTTAAGCAATATCCCCATGAACAGCGGCATCGAAATGATGACCTCGGACTATCAGGGGAATATGTGGTTTGCTTCCTCCACCCAGGGAGTGATGAAGATCGTCTCCAATTCCTTTGTGGACCTGTACCGTTCGACGGGGCTTTCAGAGGAGGTGACCAACGCGGCGTGTCCCTACGGCGATTCTTTGTATGTGGGGACGGACAAGGGACTGCGGATCATCGCCCACGGAGCCTATCCCGTAAGAAACGATCTCACGGATCTGGTGGGAACATCCCGGGTGCGCTGCATCGTCAACGGCGCGGACCAGGATCTGTGGATCGGGACCTACACCAATAAGGCGGGACTGATCCATGTGTCCGGGGAGGGTGATGTTACCGCGTATTCCACGGAAAACGGAATGCCGGACAATGAGATCCGCTGTATCGTGCCGCTGCAGGACGGCAGGACCATAGTAGGGACAAACGGCGGAGTGGCCGTGATCCGAAACGGGGCGGTGGTGAATACCACAGAGCTAAAGGACGGGCTTCACAACACCACCATCCTCACCGTGGCCGGGGCAAAGGACGGCTCCATCTATGCGGGCACGGACGGGGACGGCCTCTATCAGATCGACAGCTCCTCCATCCGGAAGATCAGTATCGAGGACGGCCTCACCAGTGATGTGATCATGCGGATCCGAAGGGATGAGGAACGGGATATCTACTGGATCGTCACCTCCAATTCCATCGAGTATATGAGGGGCGGAGTCATCATCCCCGTGACCACCTTCCCCTATAACAATAACTATGACCTGTTCCCGGATCACAAGGGAAATCTGTGGGTGGTCTCCTCCATCGGCGTCTTCCGGGTGAGGGCGGAAGAGATGCAGGAAGACCGGGTCAGCGACTGCAGCCTCTATACCATGGACAACGGCCTGACCGGCATTCCAACGGCCCAGGGCTACTGCGGCCTGGATTATGAGGACAATCTTTATATCCCTGTAAGGAACGGGGTCTGCAAAGTCAATATCGATCATTATTCCGAGGGGAAGATCCCCATCAAGGCAGCCATCAGCTCTGTCACCTGCGGGGAGGAGGAGATCCTGCCGGATGAAAGGGGAACCTATATCCTTCCGGCGGAAGGCGGCAGGATCATCATCACCCCCTCTGTGATGGACTACACCCTCTTCAATCCCCTGGTGCAGGTCTTCATGGAGGGGAAGGAGAGCGAAGGGATTGAGTCGGAGCGGAACAGGCTGCAGCCCTTTGAATGCACGGGCCTTCCCTACGGCGATTATAAGCTTCACATCCGCGTCCTGGATCCCGGCGGAAAAACAGAGCTTCTGGATCAGGTGTACCGGGTGGTGAAGCGGCCCAGGATCTCCGAAATGCCCGTGATCCGGGCGCTGCTGTTTCTGATCGTGGCGTTTGTTTCCGGCGCGGTGGTGTGGAGAGTCTTAAAGGAAACGATCATCAACAGCCAGTACGAGGAGATCAGGAGGGCAAAGGAGGAGGCGGAGCGGGCCAACACCGCAAAGACCAGATTCCTTGCGAATATGTCCCATGAGATCAGGACCCCCATCAACACCATTATGGGCATGAATGAAATGTCCATGCGGGAGGATGCCTCAGGGGTCCCCAGGGCTTATTATCTGACCATGATGAATAATGCCTTTGATATCCGGAACGCTTCGGAGACCCTGCTTTCCCTGATCAACGATCTGCTGGATATGTCCAAGATCGAATCCGGAAAGATGCATCTGGTGGAGCAGGAATATGATCCCCGGGACATGCTCCGGTCCATCGTTTCCATGATCCGGGCCAGGAGCACGGAAAAGGAGCTGACCTTTGACGCCGTCATCGATGAGATTTTGCCCATCCGCCTCTTCGGGGATCCGGGAAAGATCAAACAGATCGTTTTAAACCTTCTGACCAATGCCTTAAAATACACGGAAACCGGCGGCTTTGCCTTAAGCGTCTCCATGGAGGAGAGAGAGGATGACAGGTGCATCCTGCGGTTTTCCGTGAAGGACACGGGCATCGGCATAAAAAAAGAGGATATGGAGAAGCTCTTTACCGCCTATGAACGGCTGGATGAGCAGAAAAACAGCGGCATCCAGGGAACGGGCCTGGGGCTGGATATCTCCAGAAGATTTGCGGAGCTGATGCAGGGAAGCCTTGTATGTGAGAGCGAATACGGAAAGGGCTCCGAATTTATCCTGACCATTCCCCAGCGGATCGTGGATCCCACCCCCATGGGGGTCTTTATGGAGCATGAGGAAACCGGCAGCGCAGGCCCCTATGTGCCTCAGTTTGTGGCGCCGGATGCGGATGTGCTGGTGGTGGATGACACTCCCATGAACCTGACGGTGATCAAGGGGCTGTTAAAGGCCACGAAGGTCTTTGTCTCCACTGCCGCAAGCGGTGAGGAATGCCTGGAAAAGCTGAAGGACACCCGGTATGACGTGGTGCTTCTGGATTATATGATGCCCGGCATGGACGGAGTGGAGACCCTTTCGGAGATCCGGAAGCAGTATCCCGATCTTCCGGTCTATGCCCTCACCGCAAACACCGCCGTGGACGAAGCCTTTTACAGATCCAAGGGCTTTAACGGCTATCTTTCCAAGCCCATCGACAGCCTGACGCTGGAAAAGACCATTATGAAGCATCTCCCCCGGGAGATCATGGAAACTCCCACTGCAGAGGATGCGGTGGAGGATCTGAAGGAGATCCCGGAGCATCTGAAATGGATCTATGAGACAGAGGGAGTGGTGGCGGAAGAAGGGATCAAAAATTCCGGCGGGATCAGCAATTATCTCTTCTCCCTGAACCTGTTTCTGGACACCATCGACAGCAATGCGAAGGTGCTGCGGGAGGCCTATGAAAGCGGGAATCTGAGGCTCTATACCATTAAGGTCCATGCCTTAAAGAGCTCTGCCAGGCTCATCGGCGCAAAGGAGCTTTCAAAGCATGCGGAAGCCCTGGAGGATGCGGGCAACAGGGAAGACAAAGGCTTTCTCGAAGGGAATGCGGAACAGCTCCTGAAGGAGTATGAGGCATTCAAAGAAAAGCTTGCGGGGCTTGAAGAGGAGGATGACAGCGCAAAGGAGTCGATTTCTCAGGAGGAACTGAAGGAAGCCTATGCGGCCCTTTCGGATGTGATCCCCCAGATGGATTACGATTCCGTGGAAATGATCCTGGAGCAGCTGGGGGAATACCGGCTTCCCAGGGAGGATGCCGAAAGGATAAAAGAACTTTCGAAGATGTTAAAGGTGTTTGACTGGGATGGAATGGAGGCCCTGATCTCCCGGTAGTGTTTCCTGAGCGAAGGAGGAAGTATGGCGTACAACAAAATGCTCTTTATCGGGGAGAAGGAATCCTTTATCACAAGGGTCCTGATCAAAAAGGCGGTGGAAGCAGGGGGCGAGTGCAGCTTCGTGCCCTGGAATGTCAATGAGATCAGCAAGCAGATCACCGATGCGGTCTTGATCCTTCTTTTCATGGAGGAGGGAGGAAGGCCCGGAAGCGATGTGATGCATTATCTCATGGACATCATGTTTGAAAAGGACCTGCGGATGATCCTGGTGGGGGAGCAGAACGATCTCCACGACATGCTGGATGCCATTCCTCCGGAGCTGATCTACAGGACCTTTCCGCGCCCCGTGGACAATGCGGTTTTCGGGAAGGCCATCGCCGAGTTTTTCAGCAAGGCCGCCGAAGGGGAGTTTCGAAAAAGCATCCTGGTGGTGGATGATGATCCCCAGTATCTGACCATGGTCAGGGAATGGCTGAAGGGGACCTATAAGGTGGCCATGGCCAATTCCGGACTGCAGGCCATCAAGTGGCTGGGGAAGAACAAGGTGGACCTGATCCTTCTGGATCACGAAATGCCCGTGACCTCAGGCCCCCAGGTGCTGGAAATGCTGCGCAGCGACCCCGAGACCAGCTCCATCCCCGTGATCTTTCTCACGGGAAAAAGCGATAAGAAAAGCGTGATGGCAGTGGTGGCCTTAAAGCCCGAGGGGTATTTCCTGAAGGGGATCCAAAGGGAAGAGCTGCTGGAAAAGCTGGGAGAATTTTTCGCGCTCCATAATTAAGCGGGCTTTGCTTTCATGAAGGGAAGAGACAACGGACAAATGAATAAAAAGAGCTTTCCTGAGAAGCTGCGGAGTCTTTTCGGCAATGTTTCCGCGGATCTCAGGAACAAGATATTCATGCTCTTTTCCGCTGCGGTGCTCATCGCCCTGTTCCTGGCGATCCTCTTCGGGCTGATCGTAAAGGAGCCCCTCTATGCCACGCTTTCCGCTCTGGCGGGGGCGGTGTTTTTCGCTGCCTTCCTCTATTTCTCCGTCCGTATGGGCCGGATCAGAGAGGCAAAGATCCGGAATATGCTGGGGGAGAGCAGGCGCATGCACAGGCTCTTTGACCAGACTGCCGCCGCCTTTGTGCAGGCGGTGGAAAAGAAGGATGAGTTTACCAGGGGCCATGCCTTCCGGGTGGCGGAGTATGCCAGGAAGGTGGCGGAAATGGCGGGGAAGAGCGAGGAGGACTGTGAAAAGGTTTATTATACGGCGCTGCTGCATGACGTTGGACTCATCGGCATCCCGGACCAGGTGATCCAGAAGGATTCCTTCCCTGGGGAATGGGAGCGGGAAATGATGCGGCAAAAGCCGGTGATCGGCAGCGAGATCCTCTCAAACATCACGGAATATCCCTATCTCAGCCAGGGGGCCCGGTTCTGCCATGAACGCTATAACGGCAGCGGATATCCCCAGGGCCTGAAGGGAGAGGAGATCCCGGAGATCGCCAGGATCGTGGCGGTGGCGGACGCCTATGTGACCATGACCACCAGGAAACGGTACCGGGATCCCGCCCCGGATTTTGTGGCCAGGGAAGCCTTTGTGAAGGGAGCCGGGGAGGAGTTCGACCCGGTGTTCGCGGATCTCATGGTGCGGATCATCGACAAGGAGAGCAAAACAAAGCGCCGGGATGACGCAGAGCAGCTGGAGAGCACCATTGTCTGCAGGGAGTACAGGGACCAGGTCTCCGGCGGCGTCCCTTTGGATATGAACATCCGTAAGATCACCTTTGACTGCACTATGCCGCTGGATGAGAGCAGCGCCTTCAGCGCTCCCTCAGTCCTTTTGTTCAATTCCTTCGACGGCAGGGTCCATGCGGGAGAAAAGGCCATCGCAGGCTACCACTACCACGAATACGGCGAGATCTGGTTTGACAGACAGCCCTGCATCACCACCGAGGCCAGAAGGATCAGGGAGAGGTTTCTTTCCGAGGCACCTGAGGAGGGGGAGAGCACCCGGTATGAGGTCTCAGCCTGCAGATATGAGGATCACTTAAGGCTGATCTTAAAGGGAAAGGGGATCGAAAAGGAAGTGATCGTGGCCCTGCCGGGAGGGCTGGCCAATGTTTTCCTTGCCCTGACGGGAGAAAACTGCAGACTGGATGAGATTGCCGTAAGCGCTGCGGGAGAGACTGTTTCGGAGGGGGATATCGAGCGGATCGCGGACCGCGTCAGCTACCTGGATCATCTGGAGTCGGATCTTCCCAATGTGCAGATCGACAGGAAGAGATCCGCTTCCACAAAGGGGGTCCCCATCGGGCGGAGGTTAAAGCTGTCCTTCCACTCCCAGGGGATCTCGGAAGCGGAGCTGGTGTGGCACTGCCCCTATGTGGTGCTCTACAGCGCGGAGGATGGAGAGGTAAACGGAACAAACTACAGGGAATACGCGCTCATCAAATTAAACGGGGAGATAGAAGAGACGGAGGAAGCTGCGAAGAACCGGTTTGTGATGAAGCGGACGGAAGCCTTTTTTGGATGGGATGTCTGGAAGGAGAAGAATAAAACAGGCGTGGAATGGGAAGTGAGCTTTGAGCGCCTGAGAAACGGTCAGATCCGCCTGAAAACGGAGAATATGGGGATCGCCATCGAGAACACCACCACGTTTTCGGAGCATCCCTCATCCGTGTATGCGGCCCTCACCGGGGACCAGGTGGCCCTGACGGATATCCGGATCTCGGAGCATTGAGAGAACGGAAAGGATGGGAAAGCGCGGTGTCCCGGAACACAGAATTATAGTA
>CAMNLO010000004.1 GCA_946543095.1 uncultured bacterium | reverse complement strand
TCCATCTTCTCCGTATCAAAGAAACCGGTGTATAAAAGTCCCTGATCCGCGTCATAGAGCTCGATGTTTAACTGCGCGAAGTCGCTGCGGATGGTGGAGATATAGTCAAAGCTGGTCTCGATCGCCCGGAAGGTATCGTCATAGAGATATTCCCCGTCCGCTTGGGTCTTGATCTTGTAGAATTTCGCCGGGACCTTGGGGTCCATGGTAAAGGATGCCCGGATCCGTCCCTCCTCCAGGATCTCTTCCAGTGCATATGTGCCCAGTTTGATCCTGTTTTCCTGCTCCTCATATCCGTACATGATATTCAGAGGCCCAAAGTTCACGGTGGGATCGATCTCGCAATCCGTCACCACCTTTCCGCCGTTTAACAGGCGGATCTTCACGCTGTCCACGCCGCTGACCGTTAGGGTCAAATGCTTCAGCTCCGATCCCACGGGCGTTCTCCCGCCGATCTGCATATCATCGCACCACAGCTCGAAGTCGGTCACATTGATACGCTCCCCTTTAGGATCCGTGAAGTTTTCGGGAATATATACGCTGAGCAGGAAGGCTTCATCCTCCACCAGGGATTTGATGGAATAGGTGGCGCCCTCCAGAAACTGGGGCTGCCTGGGCAGTGCCGCGGTCTCCCCCGCCGTTCCCAGCTCAAGGGTCTCTGCGGAGAAATACTGGGAAGCCCCGCCGCAGGTGGTCTTGTCGAAGTTATAGGCGGTCTCGCTGCAGGTGGCCAAAGCCTCGTTCATCTGATTCTGGAGGTTTTCGAATTCCTCCTTCTCATTCTCGAACTCTTCCTTTTCCATCATGCCCATGATGTATTTGATCTCGTCGGAAACGATCTGGTCAGACAGTGCCTCTGCCTCTTTCCGGGTCTCCACATAGGCCTTTTTCGCGGACATGAAATTGTCATAGCCCTCATTCACCGCATCCTCGATCTCCTTGGCGGTGTTATTCTTCTCCGAAAGGGCGGTCTGATAATCCAGGGCGGACTCATACAGCACATAAGGCTCATTCTGCACATAGCGGATGCCGTCCAGGGAACCCTTCAGCCATTCCTTGGGGAAGGAAATAAACAGGATCCAGTACTTCCCCTGCCATTTTGCGTCGATCTCTTTTAAAAAGGTGTCGTAGTCTTTTTTAAATTGCCTGCGATTCAACTTCGTCCCGCTCATTGCCTGGGAGATATATCCGGAGATCCAGCCGATATGCCCGCGGTACTTGGAACGGATCAGGCTGTAGTTCACGCTTAAGTTGATCATGGCCAGGCTTTCTGCCTGACAGGTCTCAAAATAGGTGTGGTCCCTGTTCAGCGTGTACTGGACTAAGGAGGGGATCACCGAGCGCTTCATATTGGAGCCCACAAAGGGATCCTCGAAATTATAGCCCTTTGTCACATCGATGCCGATGAGACCGGAGAGTTTCTTTTTTGCCTTCTCCAGCTTGGACTGGTCCGTGGCCAGCGAAGATTTCAGGGTATCCACCTGCTTCTGCGCCTTTTCCACGTCCGCCTGCTTCGCCTTTCCCAGGGCCACCTGGGCGGGCAGCTTATTCAACAGTTCTTCCACAGCATTCAGGCGCTTCGTGTTATACGCGATGGAATTCTGAAGCTGCGTGATATTCACATAGGTGGTATTGACCTTTTCATAGATCTCCAGTGTCTTCTGATCTACCTTGTGCTTCATGGTCCGCAGCTCAGACTGCAGCTGCTGGGGCTTGAACTGGAAATTGAAGGCCTCGGTCTCATCTGGCTTCGTAGGGAATTTGAAGCTTAAAAGAGGGGACCACCGGAACGTCTTCATATTCCTTTCCCGCTCCTTTAAAGAACGGACCGCGGAATTGATGGCGGCCTGCTTTGCTTCCACGCTCATTTCCAGGGTCTCGATCTCCTCGCTGTTTGCGATGGCGATGGCCTTGGCGGACCGTAAATTCAGGTTTCCGCCGGCAAACACAGCTGCGGGAGCGTTCACCGCTTCCCTGACGGCGGAGATCTCCAAAAGTGCAGGGGTCAGTGAGGCCGCAAGAAGCAGCACCGCCAGAAGCCTGGCAATCCTTCTTCTGTTTTGCGTGTTAAGAAGCTGCATCCTCATTTCCTTCTCCTATGATATAGTAGAAATCAAAGGAATCCACGTTGTCCTTGCCCACAAAGGTGTAGATCAGCCCTTCTCTCTTATAGGTATGCAGATACACCTCATATCCCGTTTCGTAGGACTCCACCTCGGAATACTCCGTAAACAGAGGGGAGATCTCAATATCCGCGTAGCCGTAGAGCACCTGTCCGTCGGTATGCTCGTTTAAGTAGTCCACTGCCACCACTTCCCCAAGCGTGGCTCTGGAAACACCTTCGTAGATGGGTTCTCCGAACATATTCTGGATGTCCGAAAGCTTTCCGTAGGCCTGTCCCCCAAGCCGGATATAGTTCCTCAATACATAAACGGAACGGACCGTATAGACCTCATCCTCCACCGACTCCGTGTCGTTCTGCTCCAGAGTCATGGCCCGGATATCCGACATCATCCTGAGTCTTTCATTGTCCTTCACGTACATGGTGGTCACGCCGTCATAGGCTGAGGACATTTCCTCCGGCGTATCTCCCAGTAAAGAGCTGTAGCGGATGTCGTCCTGGGAAAATTCCCCGGTGAACAGGGGATCCTGCCCCGTATCGTAGAGGATCCCTTCCCCATCCTTCATGCCCCGGTCAAAGCCGCCTTCGTATTCCATGGTCCCGGATTCCCGGTAAAGCTTTCCGTTGCCGGAGAACAGGTTTTCATGGAAGCTTCCGGTGTACTGAAGGCTTCCGGAGGGATAATAGGAAATTCCGGCCCCCTCGTACATATTCTTCTCGAAGGCTCCCTGATAGACCACGTGGTCCTCGGGGTTGAACAAAGTCCCCTGGCCCTTGCAGTAGCCGCCGGCCACATCGCCCTCATAGGCAAGGTATCCGCTCTTTCCCTTGATCCTGACCTTTCCCTTCGCAAACTTCAGCAGAATGGAATTATAGTTATAGGTCTTGATGTTGTTGATCTCTGCCCTGGGGAAGAACACTTCCCGCATGGTGTAGAGAAAGATCCCGCTGACCACGCCCACCACGATCACAATGGCGAAAGCCAGGCGCTTGCTGACCAGCCATCCGAACAGCTCATAATAGTCATCCTTGTTTCTCGGCCTGACATTAAAGAGGTTCGAAAAGAAGGTCCGGATCGCAGTCAGGACATTTGTCCTGAAATACGTCGGATTCAGGATCTGCCGCGCCTTGTTGTAGAGCGGCATGAACCTCATCTTTATGGCATTGACGATAATACTGATCAGGTTATTTCCCATGTTCTGACCCTATATACGATACAGAAATCTGAAATCCACTGTCCGTTTCCATATGAAAGAACCTACAGATGCAGCCTTCCGTCGAAATGCTCCGGATCGTTTCTGTTCAGGAAGCTTTCGCACTCAAACAGATACCACTTGGAAAGGCCGTCCTCGGGAAGACGCTGCAGGATCTCCATGAACTGGTTCCTTGCAAAGTAGAAATCCTTGTTGTAGAACAGCTCCAGAGCGCTCTCAAACTGGGCTCTCAGTTCCATCTTCGCGTGGCGGATCCTTGCACTGCAGGCATCCAGCACCTCATAAAGCCTGATCTTGATGTTGTCCTCTCTGACAAAGCCGATATATCTGCAGACCCCCGAGATCTCCTCCCTTTCCAGAACCGTTTCCGAAATCACAAGGGAGACTCTCAAAGAGGTGAGCCAGCCGGAGTATTTCTGCATCACATCCCCTTCGGGGGAAACGATGAAGGCGAAGCTGTGTTTATCCGTTCCCGCAATCCCGTAGGTAAACGGTGCATAATGAAGGAACACCGCGCCATCCGGCATCTCCTTGTGGCTCTCGCTCATAATGGTGTGGAGCAGCTCCCGGCCGAAGGCCGCCGAACCCCTGCACTCTTCCATGAATAACAGCTTCACCAAAGACAGATCGTTGGAGGCGGAGATCAGGATCCCGTTCTGGCCCTCCATGCTCTTTTCCAGAAAGCTGAAATACTGGTTCAGCTGCTCCATGTCCGCTCTCCAGCCGGACTGGATACCCTTGTTCACGAACAGGGCCAGGGTTCCGTTTAAGTTCGTCACATCTCCCCTGTTGACATCCAGGATGGATTCCCTGTTTAAGATCTGCTCGATGTTTTTCGGCGCAAACCGGAAATACGCTTCAAAGGTCAGGAATTTCACCCGGTTCATGGCCATGATGTTCTTCTGGATCTCGCAGATGCTGTTCCACATGGAATTGCATTCCACACCTCTGAGCTTCGGCTTTTTCATTTCATCGGTCTTGCCCTCGGCCTGCTGCTTCAGCACTGCCGCAAGCTCCCTTAAGTCTCTTTGCTGGGAGATTAAGAGGATGATGCCGAATACGCTGCCCACCAGGAATGTGATCAGGGCAAAGACCGCAAGGGAGGCGATGCCGTTAAACAGGTCCTCGGTCCCCACATATCTGCAGATCATCACAGCCGCGGAATCGTCCAGATGCCAGCGGGTAAGGGGCTGGCAGTAGATGGAATAGGTGATCCCCTGGATCATGACCTGATCTGTGGCAAAGGCCCCTTCCGCCGCAGTCTTTTGTACGAACTCCTGCACCTTCTCCCCGTACAGCTGGCTGATGGGCTGCTGGTTTCTTCCGGAGGCGGACACCAGAAGATTGCCGCTGTCCACATCCATCACGCACATATCCACCGCGCCCAGGCCCGTGGTCACGGACATACGCTGGGCAATGGCGCCCTGCAGGCTGACATAAAGAAAGGAATCGTAAAAGTAATCGGTCCTCAGCTCCGCGTCGGCAAAGCTGTCGAAGTCCAGGAAGATACTGTTCATGGTGTTCTTGGCAGTGTTCAGCCTGCCATCCATGGTAAACTGGGTCTTCTGGAACAATACAAAGCAGAAGGCCACCACCACCACCGCCACAAGAACTCCTTCATATATAAATATCTCATAGATCAGACGGTTCTTGTCCGAAAGCAGTGTGAAGATCAAAAACATGGCCAGCACACCCACAATGCAGAAAAACAGCAGGAGTGTCACGGAAATGCCGGAGACCCTGAACCGCTGCCCCATGGCAAGGCTTCTGTTTTTCGCCAGGTCCCTTACCTCCTGGGGAGGCTCCAGGGCTTTGATGGGAGGCTGGTAGTCGCTTCTTAAGATCAGCTCGGAATTGATATAGCTGGCCTGGGAGAAGAACCGCATGCTTTCAGCATGTTCCATGATGATCCGCTCGGGAGTGATGAAATTCTCCTCCTCCTTCGGGGCGGCGGACTTTTGCTCTTTTTCCTCCTTTGCCAGCTCGGAGGGCATCTCATAAAGATTGCTGTCCGGAATCCGGTACACATAGGCCCTTTGCCCGTCATCCGAGAGTGCGGAGATATAGAAGTCCTTGCCCTCCACGGAAAGATCGGACACCTTCAGACCATCCGCCAGCACAAACGGATCCGTGATGTAGAGAGGAGTGAGCTTGTCATCCATCTCCATGATCTTGTAGGCGGTGACCATCAGGCCGTTCAGGGGCGCCTGGTATTCCAGCAGCACCACGATATCCTCATTCTCCAGGTCGTCCCTCAGATCCATGAAGCGGATATTGTGCTTCATGAGAAGCGGATGCTCGCTGGTTAAAAACAGATATCTGGTGGAGCCGTTGTCGTTCAGACCGTAGATAATGCCGTCATCCCGCTTGTTGTCAGAGATATAGTACATCCCGTCCCGCTTCACATAGTCGTTCACCGGCAGATATTCCGAAGGCCGCGAAAAGAGATCGCTGAAGGAAGTTCCCGCCAGAAAAACCAGTATGACCCAAATCCCAGATAACGCAATCAGTATTTTATTCTTCATATATGATTCTCATTCGTAACTACTGCAGCAAAGATTCCGTTCCGATCTTTTCAAAGCTCCTGAGGAACACACGGAGCCAGGGCACATCTCCGAAAAGAAGCTGCGTGATGAGGGAAACCAGTGCAAGGATCGCAAGGATCGCGGAGATCACCAGTAAAATCCGGAACATTCCGTCCTTATTTCTGTAGTACCAGGCCTTGATCGTGTTGATCAGGCCCCGCTTTTCCTTGGGCGCCGCGGCAATGCGGACATCCTTGTAGAGCTCGGTAAACTTATGGTAGCTGCTTTTCCCGACCTTCTTCTGCAAAAGCAGGAAGCTCACCGCCTTCTGGGAGGTCTTGGCCTGCAGCAGCTCCAGAAGGATCCTGGCGCACTGCACGGCGCAGTCCTGCTCTGTCTTTGTCACATCCAGCCCGGCCAGATCCACCGTATATCCCAGATAGACGCTGTTGTCCTTGGCCAGATGGACCTGTCTCTGCTCCAGCAGCAGATACAGGATGGGCCAGGGCAGCTGGGAGGCCATGCAGGCGAGGATCGTATTGATGCAGATGTCCTCGCATTCGTTCAGGGAAACCGCGTCTCCCCTGTAGAAGGCGTTCATGGGTCTCTCCCTGACATAGGGATAGACAATACAAAAGACGCCGTCCTTCTGGAAGGTGTCCAGAACAGACTCCTCCGCAGCAGGTCCGGCCTCCTTCAACGCTCTCAGAAAGTCCCGGGCAACGGTATGATCATGCACCTCGATGACAGTGTACAGGGTCCCCGACATATCGTCGATATCCCTGCACACCGTCACCTCGTTGACATCATTTTTGCAGACCAGCCGAATCCTATTCAGATCCATTCTCTTCTTCTAAGCCTTTTTTCTTGACGATCGCATATGCGTATGTGCAGATCACAGGCATATCCGTACAATAGATCCTGATCTCGTAGACGCCCTCCTTGGCCGGCGCGGTGTAAACGCCATCCGAGGAGATCTCGCCGCTGCCGGACTCCGTGAGCTCGTAGGTGATGCTGCAGGGCGGCATATTGTTGTAGGTAACGCCGAAGAAGTGGGTCTCCTTCGTGCCCATGACCACCGTGGGCGTCTCCGCGGAGATGCTCTTTCCGGTGTAGTCGTCCAGAAGCCCCAGATCGTTGCTTGCAGGGAATTTCAAGGCCACCCAGCGGAAGCTTAAGACCAAAAAGTCCACGTTGTCCAGAAGCCTTGCCGCCACGATGAAGCTGCCCTTGTCATTTAAGACCCTCACCGCGGTCTCCACATTCACCACGATCTTCTGGTCATTGGCGAACAGATCCGGATTGCCGTAGATGGTGCTCTTGGAGGCCTCTCCGATGGAGCTGTCCTCCTTGATGTATTCGTAGCCGACCTCCACATACACATTGCCCTTCCCCAGGCCGTGCATGATCTCGCCGGAATAGAAGATATCGCCTTTTCTGCTGTTTTCGCCAAGAGGCACCTCCAGCGTTCCGGTGGCCACCTCGGGGATCTCGCCGGAATAGGCCGAATGCCCTTCCTCGGAATCCTTTTTCACCACCTGGACTCTGGAGCCGGTGATATCCGCTTCCTTGACGAAATACTCCATGTATTCCGACTGCAGGTCCGCCTGGGCGGGAGCGGTGACATAGTGCTTGATGCCGGTCTCCCGGACACTCTCGATGATGTAGGCGCTGTCGGTGCGCATCAGCTTGATCACTGCCAGCTTGATGAAATCCCCCTGGCTGCCGATGCCCTTCATCTCCAGGTTCATGCGCCCGATCTCCTGGGTCACGATGCTGCGGGGAGGCAGATCCGAGAGATTGATGGTCATTGTGAAGTTGGCGGGCACATTGACGGCCTCGTCGTTTTCATAGGCTCTGGCCGTGCCGCTCTTTAAGATGATATTGGTCTCCGACCCCGCCACATCCTGGGTGGTCATCCAGTATTCGTATACGGCGGTCTCCCCCTGCTTTAAGGAAAGCTCGTCCACCGCAAGCTCGATCTCGTGGGTCCCCTCCGGGGTCAGAAATGCCGGGATCTGCAGCACACCGTGATAGGTCAGGGCCTTGTCCGCATCGGACCGCTTCCTGATCTTGAGGAGCGCCTTCACGCCCCTGCCCCGGCTCACCGTGGCCGGCATCAGGAATTCCACCGCAAAATCGCTGTTTCTCAGAAGGCTTCCGTGGGTGATGAAGTCCGTCTCCATGGTGAAATCCTGGGGCAGATCGTCCCTGTCCACAAGATACAGCTCATAACCCTCGCTGATGCGGTTGAACTCGTACTCCTTGTCCGGATCCGTGTGGCTGACGGAATACACCGTGTGGGCGTCCTTTTCCTGATACCTGAGACAAAGCGCCGCGGTGTCCGTTTTCAGTTTGTCGAAGCCCTCCAGGGCGGAAAGCTTCTTGACCACCGCGCTTTCCACAACGATCTCCCGTCCCATGCCGTCAAAGGCGGCGCCGCTTTCCACCAGGATCGACAGATCGTCCAGGCTGACTACGCCAAGACCGCAGGCAACGCCGGATCCGAACATCAGGCTGTTTAAGAAGCGGCGCTTATTATTGAAATAAGTCTGCTCCGCCTGAAAATCGGCGCTGGTCAGCATTTTGCCCGCATAATACCGGTTTCTCTCAAATGGATAGATCTGGTTGTTGTTCATGCTTTTGTCCCTTTTTTTCTGAATACGCAGTGGTCTGTCTGAAAAAGACAATCATCCACGATTATAACACTCGTTAACCATGTTAGGCAATGCAAAACTGTCTTAAATTACTGAGCTCTCCTCCAGCTGCAGAAGGATGCTCTTTTCCGGTTTATAGGAGGAAAGCAGTTTCGGGGCCTCCTCTTTTCCGCTTTCTGTCTGAAACAGGATTGCCGCCCCTTTTCCGTAGCCGGTCCTGTCCATATGGGCGGCGAGAAAATCCATGGAGGCCCGATTGTAAAAGCCGGTTTTCCGGTCCAGATAGCGGTATCTGTTGCGCATGGCAAGGCAGGTGAATAAAAGCGCCAGGGCATGGGCCAGGGGATAGACGGATATCAGAAAGAGCACATCTATGACAAAGGCCGCAAACCATGGGATGATGAACACATCCAGCCTGAGAAACACCGGCTGCTCCATTTCCTTCTGGTAGGTGTACATGACATTATGGGCATAGAACATGTAGGCGGCCATGCTGACCATGCACACCAGGATCTCCGCAATGGCGATCAGTCCCCCGTTTCTGTTCACATCCATAAATTCTATAATGCTTCCCTTCGTCCAGAAGGCCCAGGAATTCAGGAGCGCCAGGACATTTAAAAGGAGAATCGCGGGGATGGGGATCAGTTTCGGCGCGTACCTGCGTAGAATGCTGTCCCGGCTGTGATAGACGGCAATGTCCACAAAGACCAGCCAGCCTATGGCCACCAGCACGGAAAACAGGTTCGGCAGTTCGCTTCCGGTGGCCATGATGGCAACAGACATCCATCTGCCGGATCTCTCAGGATCAAACATTACCGGCATGAAATTCCCGATGACGCACAGCACGCAGAACACCGTCACCAGGCAGACCAAAAGGAAAAACGCCCTGTCCTCCTTCTGCCCGCTGTTTCTCCGTTTGAAGGATGCGAACAGAAGAAAGGCCATAATGATCAGCGAAAGCAGGGCACAGACCCGCTGGACCCAGTATACAAAGAATGGATACCCCTCAGAGAAAAAGGGGGTAAGCATACCTACTCCTCCTTTCTCTCGCCGGCAGTCACAGTCACTCCCTTCCTGTTCGGGAACAGCTTCGCCGTCAGTGCCCTGGTCTTTTCATCATGCCTTCGGATCAGCACCAAAGTGTCCTCCGGATAGATGGCTGAAGCCGCACGGATGGAATAGCAGATCATGTCCAGCATGCTCCTGTTCGCTTCCATTCCCATGGCAAACAACAGCACCGGCATCAGTATCCCGTCCGCCATTTTGTGCACCAGGAAAAGCCCATTCACCTTGCCGTCCGTGACCACACAGCAGGATACATTGTTTTCATACCAGTCTGCGGGGAGAAGGGCCAGATCCTCCTCCAGACCGTTCTTTCCGCAGAACAGGCAGTTGGTCAGGCCCTGTCTGAACTGCAGAAAATCCAGCTTCCCGATGGAGATGATATATTTGGAGATCTTTTTATTGACGAAGCTGAGCTTGTTTAACTCCGCCAGGGTCATCATGATATCCCTGCTCTCCCGCTCCTCCATCTGAAAGCCCGCTTCGGAAAGCAGCTCCTTCTCCTCTCCGGAAAGCCCGTCCAACTCAAAGAAGGACTCTTTCACCCAGTTATCCGTGATCCGAACGCCGTATTCTCTCAGGAGCTCTTCTCCCTCTGCCGGCTCCGAAGCTCCGAAATAGACGATCTCCGCCCTTGTCTCATCGGGATTCTCCGTGTTTTTCAGCTCCCAGACCATGGCGGCCCCGACCTCATCCCCCAAAGGGTCAAAGGCCGCGATGCAGTTATAATACTCCCTGCCGATATTCTCGGCCATGGAGGGCTTCAAAAGCTGTCCGTAATCCTCCAGGTTCTCAAGCGTGATATCCTCAATTCTGCTCATTGGTTTCCTGCTCTTCCCCCGGGACGTTTAACAGTTCGATCACATCTTCTACGGAAAGCTCACCCTCCGCCACCTGGAGAAGCGTGCTGATATAGGCATCCGCGCTGGCCGCGGCATTTCCGGAGATAATGTTCATCTGCTCATAGAGAGCGTCCCCGGTAAGGTTCATGGGAAGGGGGATGCACTCCCTGAAGATCAGGAGGGTCTTTGTCTTATCCAGGGCAAAGCATCCGCAGGGGAGCTGGAAATTGATATAGCTCATGGCCTCAAACAGCTCCTTCAGATGCTCCTCCGGCAGACTATCCGAAAGGGTGATGACGCCGGAGAAGAACTGCACCTGGTCCTCATCCGATATAATGGGCCTGAAAAAGAACTCCCCGTAGGCCTCATCCTCTCCTTCTCCGAACTCGTCAAACAACACACTGAGAACGGGAACATCGCCTTCCTCCTCCGGCTCTCTTACGGTGGCCGCGATAAGGCCCTCCTGCAGATCCTCCGCCATTTTGTTCAACAGCTCTTCTCTTTCCTGTTCGATTGCCTGTCTGTCCATGATCTTCCTCCGTTTTCTCTATAAACTACTTTGCCACCATCTTCTTAAAGATGATCTTCTTTTCCGGTCTCTTCTTCTTTTCGTTATAGGACATTCCCATGGCCTTAATCAGGGTGATGTACCCGTCTCTGTCCTCTCCTTCGGCTTTCTTCTCGCCGAAGAGCTTATCGTAGATATAATCCGCGTATTTGTGGGCGATATGGGTCTGTGCCGCGTACATATCGGAGAAGCCTGCCGCAGCCGCCACTCTGCTGCGAAGCCGCACCTTCATGTTCTCCTTCGAATCGCCGTCCAGGAAGCTGTTCTCCTTTTTCCTGATCGCAAAGACCTTTTCCACCACATCGTCCATGCTGAAATAATGGTCAAAGGTGGCGGTGGCGATCTTCCCCTTTCTCCAGGCGTCCAGGATACTGGTCACCACGGAGAACACACCGCCCACCACAGCGGCGATGGTGGCGCCGATGCCGGGGATCACGAGGGATGCCACGCCGATGGCGGTGCTCACGGTGCTCATGGCGGCGTTCTGGCGGTTGCGCTCGCTTAAGTGCCTGGACAGCTTCACCATGCCTGTCTCGAACTTCTCCTGTCTCCTGAGCTTCCGCTCCTCCTCGGGATTTTCGGAATGCTTCTTCTCGGCAAACTTTTTTGCGAAATAATCCTCTGCCTTATGCACCTGGCCGATCTGTTTGCCGTAGCCTGCCCATCTTGTGGTGGCAATGGCTCCGTTGATCACCACGCCGGCAACGGAAAGTCCCTTCATGACCGGGGTCGCTTTTGTGACCTCTTTGGAGGCCTCCATTCCCGTTTCCGCCGTTCCGATAATGGCATTGGTGAAATCCGCGGCATTGTTCATATGGTGCAGCGCGGTGGCCACTGCCAGCGCCGAATCGGCACCGTACTTTAATATATTCAGAACCTCTTCCGCGAAATCCGCCTTGGAGATGCTGCGTCCGGAGGTCATGATGGTGTGGAGGGACAGGACCGTGTTCATCACATTGCCCGCCACGGCGATGCCGGCGGAGATATCATTCGTCCAGAACTCCAGCTGATCCCACTGCACCTTATCCAGGCCCCAGCTCCAGCCCAGGAATTTATTGGAGTAGCACATGGCCATGCTCATCTTGCCGGCAGCCTGCCTTGCGATGGTCGTGGCAAGGCCGCCGTGGGAAGCCACCTGCTCCTTGAATGTCACCTCTTTGGTGACCACTTCCTGTTCCTTGACCTGTCCCAGCTCACGGTCCAGGCGTGCCATGTCTTTGGCCTTTATCTTCAGTGCGTCGGCCATCTGCTTTGCCTGGGACTCCATGCCGGCCCGTTCGTCCTTGCCGGCTTTCTCCATCTGCTGCAGATATCTGTAATACGTGGTGATCCCTTCGTAAAAATCGGTCAGGGCATCCATACGCTTCACGGCGGGATCGTTCTTTTCTTCCTCCGTCCGCTCACGCCTGGCCTCTTTTGCCGCTCCTCCCAGCACATAGCCCGTGGCCTTGATCTCATCCTGGCGCTGCATGGTCATATTGAAGGCTTCGGAAAGCTTGTTCATATAAACATAGCTGCCGGTGAGATGCCCGATGACATTCCATTTTGTGCTCAGCATCTGATTCTTAAAGGCATCCAGATTTGGGACAAAGGTGGCCTGGGCCTTTCCCACATGAATATCCAGATGCTCCGCGTCCTTTCTGGCTCTGGTCTGCACCAGATAGTACATCATCAGACGTTCCCGCCTGGTCTTTTTTAATATGGCGCTGACAAAATTTCCGTGGGCGTTTCTCAGCCTGGAAACAAACCGCAGCATACCGCCGTTCTCAAAGTTTCTGATGAGCCACTGGTCGATCTGCTCAATGCCTGCCAGCTGCTCTTTGGTCAGTCCCTGATCCACCTCCTCTGCCGTCAGGGGCAGCCTGCGGGTCCTGTCATCCTGTTCGTCCGCATGCTGCCGGATCACATCGCCTATTGTGTCCTGTTCTGTTTTTTCCCAGCTTTTCTCCTTTTTCAGCATTCCCAGGACATACTTCTTGCGCCGGAGAGCATCGTACTCGGAAAGGAGCTTTGTCATGTTGGCGGGCATCGTTTCGCCTTTATACAGCTGGCGGTACTGGGCGATATAGATCTTATAGGCGCCGAAAATATTCAGACGCTCCTCCAGCTGCTCCTCCAGAGTGGCAACACCGGCATCCAGGGAGATATGCTTCGCCCATTTTTCGTATACCCCTAACAGCTCATCCATCTTGGACATGGGGGTGACACCGCCGGGGTTTAACTTCCCCCAGGCTATGTCCTCCTGGCGCTTGCGGTACAGCTTTCTGACCTCTTTGCTGTCCATCAGATGCTTGAATTTATACCATTTGGTGCCGGTGATCTTCGCGGCTTCGACCTTTACCTCCGCCGCCTTCTCCTCCATCCCCGTGTCATCCTTGAGGATCTTTTCCGATTGCCTGCCGGCCATCTGGTCGAAGAACTGACTGCAGGCCGCTTTGATCTCCAACGCCGTCTGCTTGATGCGCTTTCCGCTGGTGGTATGGACATACCCCCTGTGGGTATCGTAATAGCCGTCGGCGGCCTCGGAAACACGGGCGATGGCCCGGTAACACCGCTCCAGGGCCTGGGTTTTGGTGAACCCTGCGGGATCGCGGAGGATCGAGGAGCAGGCATGGACCTCTTCTATGGCTCTTTTCAGCTCTTTAAAGCTCTCCGACCGCCCCCGGGTTTCCACGCTGAAATACTGGATACTCGGCTGAAAGGCTTTATCCAGCATATTCATGAAGTCATCCACCATCAGCACGCGGGTATCCTGTTTCATGCGTTCCTGCTCCGCGTTTACGCTTTCCCTGACCGCTTCCTTCTTCATGCCCTCCTTTTTCAGTGCCAGAAGATTCGGAGCAGTTTTATTCACAGCCACAGTGAGTCTGCGCTTTGCCAGCTTTGCTTCTTCACTCTGCTCTTCCGCCGCATCCGCATCTCCTCCGGAGAGATCGCTGACACTGAGCTTCTCCCTGCTGACCTCTTCCCCGATGTTTTCCTCCAGCATTTTACGGGAGCTTTTCTTTTTCTTCCCGGTTTTCTGCTCAGCGTCCGAAACAGGCTCCGTAAGGACTCTTCTTACGTCATAATCCGTTTCTTCAAGCTGTAAGTGCCTGACCTCCTGCTGCAGGAGCTTTTCCTTTTGTCCTGTGACCTCTGCCATAAGCGTTTTCCTTTCAGCGACTGCTTTCCGAATGATTACAGGTAACGAACCATTTCCACTGCGCTGTATTCCGCAGCGGGCTCTCCCAGCACACTCCTGATCGCGTTTCTTCGTGCGTCCCCCCTGACCCGCAAGCAGATCCTCTCCACACCGATGGTCTTTGAAACGGCTAAAAGGCAATGGGAAAGGAGCAAAGCCCACACCCTTTCGTCCGTCCCCTCCTCCAGAAAGATCTCCTGAAGCACCGCATAGCCGTCTCTGGTGACCTGGACCATTCCCGCCCCCACGATCCTGTCCTTTTTCAGGTAAAATCTGGAATATCTTAACTGGGCGGTTTTGGGGGTGATGGCAAGCGTACCATGCTCCGGATCCCGGTTAAAGTCCAGGATCTTCGGATCCTTATAGTCTTTAAAAAATGTGATACCCGGAGTTTTATCCGCTGTTTCCTCGGTTTTTTTGATCAGCGGTCTTTCCCGCACCCCTTCCGCCGGATACTCCAGGACTTTAGTATCTCTGGCAACGGGAAGAAACAGGTTCTTCAGGGCAAAGCCGGCAATACGGACCATACGGCGGTCGGAAGCTCCTAGGCTCCGATACAGCAGATATCTCATCCCTGCCTCTTTTAAGATCCCGCACAGCTCTTCGATCAGATAACTGCCGACCCCCTGCTCTCTGAAGCCCTCACGCACTGTCACGTAATGGAGCTGCATCATGTCCGGAAGGGTCTCCGATAAGGAGACAGCTGCCGCTCCCACCACCTGGGACGCAAAACGCTCCGCTGCCACATAAAAATAGGGTTTCGTGTCCTGCAGTTCTGCGAGAATGTCTTCCGGAAACAGCTTTTGTACCGTTTCTATGTCCGCCTCCAGACGCTTTATTTCGATATCCGCCACAGTGATCCTCATCTCCGATATTGCCTACTTCTTCTCACAGCCGTCAGATGCACGAACTCCTCATCAGACACCTCCTTCCGCTTCTCCGCTCTCTTCCTTCAGCAGCTCTTCGACCTGCTCCAGATAGGACTCATCCTCCGGAGTGATCTCCTCAAAATAATTCAGCTTGTAAAATACATTGGGGTCCCTGTTCTTCTGGTAGGTTTCCGTCATCATATCCAGGAAATAGAACATCTCTCCCTTCTGCACCAGAAGTGTATTCCCTCTTTTTGAGATCAATCTGCATTTCATGGTCTTCCCCCTTATTTTACTTCCAGCTTGTCCCCGCGCACGATCTGGGCCTTGATGCCGTTCTTTTTCAGTGTTTCCAGAAGCTCCGGCGGGAAATCCTGATCCGGCACGAAGTTCTTTTTGTCGGAGACGTAGTTTGCGTTTAAGGTCACGCTTTCGATATCCTCAAGGGATACTCCGCCGTGGAACTGAAGCTCCAGATAGCTGTTCCCGCCGGTCTCCAGCAGATGGTCGAAGGAAAGCATGTCGGACACATCCTCCCCCGCCTCCTTTTTCTTTTTATACCTCATGGACTCCTGCAGCACTTCCATCTTGGACATATGCTTTAAGATGGAGGAGTCCTTTTTGTCCTCCATCAGGATGGGGTGGGCAGAATTGTAGGCATCGAGGCTGTCGCAGTCCGTGGTGGTGGTACGGTACTTCATCCTGTCCTTTTTTAAGGTCACGATGATCTGCCCGTACTGCCCGACTCCCGTTCCTACCATGTTATGCTTATCCTCCATCCGGCATTCCTTCACATAATCGCCATGGGAAAGATATCCGTACACCTCATAATCCGTATTGGGCAACAGGTTTTTATCGGAGCCGAACTTATCGCTTGTGAACTGTTTTCTGCTCTCCGAATCATTGGTGCCGCCATAGGACACCACATTCTCCACCTGGGTACGGAAGCGGCCCGACTGCATGATCAGCCCCATGATCTTGCAGTTCGGCACGCGGATCTGATAGCTGGAGGACTGTTTGTAGATATCATCCAGATAATCGCCGATGACCTGATCTGCCTCCTCCATCGAAAGGGGCTTCTCAATAAGGCCTTCCCGCATCATCTCCTGATTGACGGAATCCAGGAAATTCTCTTCAAAGACCTTTTTGTACTTCTCCTTCGTCACATCCCGCTTCTCATTCAGATGCAGCAGGGTATAGGGCCGCTTCGCCTTCAGCCGCTCCTCCGCGAAGGCTTCCTCCGCTTCCTCCAGCTCCATTCCCTCTTCCTGCATATAGCGGTTCACGCCGTCCATATAGGCCATTTCCTCGGTCTTTTCCATTTCCTCGGCGTTTCCTGCCTCATAATCCTTTATGGTAAGCTTCTTCACCTCTTCCTGAATTGCCTGATATCCGGCCTTCACCTGCAAAAGCTGATCATAGGCCTCCACCAGTGTCTGGCTGTACTCCGGAGGATAATGCTTCAGATCCTTGTGCATGCCCTTGGTAATGTAACTGATGACATTGGAGGCCTTCCTGCGCTGCTGCTCCAGGTCCTTTAGCTGCTCCATGAATTTCCTTGCCATTCCCTCGTTGTTGACCCCAAAGAGAAGGCGCTGCCTCATCTTTCTGTTATCGCTGACCAGCTCTTTCGTGAACTGCCTGGTCATTTCCCTGTCGGAAGCCATTTCGGAGACCCGCTCTCTCTTCTCCTTCTCCCGCTCGACTTCCTCTTCGGTCCTTTGCTTGTTCAGAACAAGCTTCCGCTCTTTTCTGTAGTCATTCAGATATTTTGACTCATAGGCGGCAGCCTTCTCCGTATATTCCTTTGCAGCGTCCCTTAAGGCTTTCCGCTCCTTGTAGCCCCTCTCCCTGTGTTCGCTGTCAAAGTATATGGGAGAGCCTACGATCTTCGCATCATAAGGAAGCCCCAGACGATTCATCTTCTTAAGCCATTTTGCGGCTTCCGCCAGCTCCTGCTCACTGAACCGGGACTTCTTTTCCTTCGCCTTTTCCCCCTTCTTGTCCCGCTCCAGATAATGATCGATCCTGGCCTCCGACTCACGGGTCGCCTCCAGAAAACCATTTTTCTTCTTCTGATCTAATTTTTCCAGTTTACTGTCCAGTGTTGACCACGCCATGATCAGCTCCTTTCTCCTGCACTCATGATTTCATCCGCAGTAAAGAAGGAAAGATAATAATTCCGGATCACTCTTTTTTTATCCACCTTCATGGAAAGCTTATCAAACAGACGGATGGAACGTTTGTTGATATTCAGGCAGCAAAGCCTGGTCTCCGGCCCGTAGAGCTCCTTCATCCTGTTCATGGAAAACAGGACCATCTCCATCAGTCTGGTGGAGCCTGCGGCCTCAGTATGCGCAAACAGGATCCACAGGGTCTCGGGAGAGCGCTCCTCCACCAGAAAAGAGCCGATGATCCTGCCATCCAGAACGGAGGCGCAGCTGAGCCGGAAGATCACATCCTCCGACAGAAGGTCATTGTAAAATCTCTTTTCCTTCAAATGCGCATCATAGGCCATCCTCTGGGCCAGTGTGGTGTCTCCGAAGGGAACAATGGTTTCCGATGTCAGCTCTTTGGATAAGTTGGGATTCTCGCTGGCATCCCCCAAAAGGAATTCCACCTGCTCCATTTTCTTCATGCACCGGAAGCCCTCCTCTCTTAAGAGGCTCTCCCAGAGATATGGCTGATCATCCGAATAGGAATCAAAGGTCACGCCCGCACACTGTTTCTTTGCCAGCTCGCAAAGCTCCTCTAAAAAGGGCCCCGCCGAATCGAAATTCCGGTACTGATCCATTAAGCTGATCTCCCGGACATTTAACGTGTACCCCACATCAAAAACCGCGGTACCTACCACCTGCCCCGCATCCATTGCGCACAGGCAGAAAGCGTTGGGATCCTCCACCAGCTTTTCCTGCGCGTATACACTTAGATACCCATTCAGACGCGGCACATCCTCCGGGGACGCCATCATGAAATCCACACGCTGCCTCCTTTTATCCCTTTTCGTTCACAGGATCACGATCTCAAAATCTCACAAATGCCTGTGCCAGCCTGTTGCGCTGCGCATCCGGCACATACCTCAAAACCATTTGCT
>CAMNLO010000003.1 GCA_946543095.1 uncultured bacterium | reverse complement strand
CGCGTCAACGATATCCTCTCTGAGCTGGAGCGCCAGGTGGGCCCCCTGGAGAGGCAGTCCAAAAAGGCCCGGATCTTCCTGGACAAGCGGGAGGAATTGAAGGACCTGGATGTGAACCTGTTTCTGGTGGACAATGAGGAGACCACGGCCCACTTAAAAGAGGTCACGGCAAATTTCGATATTGCCGTCCAGAATCTAGAGAACACAAGGAAGCAGTTTGACGAGGTAAAAAACTCCTACGATCAGTTGGAGGAGCGAATCTGCGCCTTAAAGGAGAGCATCGAGAAGGACCGGAACGAGATCACCGGCACCTCCCAGACCAGAGGAAAGCTGGAAAACGAGATCGGAATCCTGACCGAGCAGGTCAAAAACGCGAAGGTCAACGAATCCCACTATGATGAGCGCATCAGCGCCTTATCCGGGGAGATCGGGGAAAAAGAAAAGGAACGGGATGCCCTCCTTTTGGAAAAGGAAAGCTCGGATCTTTCCCTGAAGGGCGCCCAGGAGAATAAAAGCGAGGCGGCCTTAAAGCTTCAGGCCATTCAGAAGCGCATTGAGGAATCCAATTTAAAGACCGAGGAAAACAAGAACCGGATCCTTTCGGAAATGGAGAAGCGCTCTGTGTACAAGGCCTCCCAGAGCCGTCTGGAAACCCTGCTGGAGCAGAACGGCATCCGGAAGGCAGCCCTGACCTCCAGGCTTCTGGAAGCGAAATCGGAGGAGGTCAGACAGAAGGATTCCATCCGCAGGCTGGAGGAGGAATTCGCCGCGGTGACAGAACAGATCACCGCAGAGCAGCAGGAGATCAAGACGGCGGAAAAACGGCTGCAGGATATCAAGGGAGAGCTGTCGGATCAGGATGCCTCCCTGCGGCTTGCCCAGGAGAGATACCATCAGGAAAAGGCAAAGCTGGACACCCTCCAGAATATTGCGGAGCGCTACGAGGGCTACGGCTCCAGCGTCCGCATCGTCATGGAGCAGAAAGGAAAGGTCCCCGGCATCGAAGGGGTGGTGGCGGATCTCATCAAGGTGGACAAGGAGTATGAGACCGCCATTGAAACAGCTCTGGGGGGCAATCTCCAGAATGTGGTGACGGATGATGAGGACACCGCCAAGCGCCTCATCGAATATCTGAAAAAGGTCAGGGGAGGCCGGGCCACTTTTCTTCCCCTCACCAGTATCAGGGATCCCCAGGAGCTGAAATCCGACGAGGTATTAAAGGAAAAGGGAGTCATCGGTACCGCGGACAGTCTGGTGACGACCGCGAAGAAATATGCGGACGTGCCCAAAAGCCTTTTGGGGCGCATCGTGGTGGTGGACACCTTCGACCACGCCGTGGCCATTTCCAGAAAATATCACTATTCCATCCGCATGGTGACGGTTTCCGGAGAATATTTTACCCCCGGCGGCGCCATCAGCGGCGGTGCCTTCAAAAACAACAGCAATCTGCTGGGACGGCGCAGGGAGCTGGATGAGCTGACGGAGCATACGAAAAAGCTGGAGGAAGAGATCGGGAAGCTGGAGCAGGGGATAAGGGATGTCAAATCCGAGAGGAACGGGCTGAGAGTCCGTCTGGAAACACTGCGCACCGGGCTTCAGAACACCTTCTTAAAGCAGAACACCGCCCGCATCGCCCTGACCCAGGCAAAGGAAAAAATGGATGAGACCTTAAACGGGTATCTCTCCATTCATGACGAAGAAGAGAATCTGAAGGCGGAATCCACGGATATCGAGACACAGCAGAAAGAAATAGCACAAAATCTGGAAGCGTCCAATGAATTGGAAACGAAGCTGAACGCCGAGATCGAGGAATTAAGACAGCTGCTGGAAAAGGACAGGGCGGAGGAGACAGAGGCTCTCTCCGAGGTGTCCGAAAAAGAGGTGGCGCTGGAAAAGCTGCGCCAGGGAGCGGGCTTTTTGGAGACGAACCTCACAAGGATCCAGGAAGAGCTGAAGCGCCTGAACGGCGATCTTGCGGACGTGAAGACCGAGAAGGACAAGTCTGTTTCCGAGAGAGAGGTCCGGGAAGGGAATATCGAAAAGATCAAAGAGACCATCGAGGCCTCCCACACGGTCCAGACGGAAACGGAAAAACGGCTTGCCGAGGAAATCGCGGAGGAGGAAGCCCTTTCGGAAAAGCGGCGATCCTCCATCAGCGAGCGGGACACCCTCTCGGACCAGATCGTGAATCTGAACAGGGAGAATGACCGTCTGAAGGCCCAGAAGGACAGGCTGGAGGAAAGCCTTCTCTCCAGAGCCCGCTATATGTGGGATGAATATGAGATCACATTGAATGACGCGGAGGCCTACAGGAATCCGGAGCTCACAAACGCCCAGGAGATGCGCAGGCAGATCGCCGGCTTAAAGGACGAGATCCGGAAGCTGGGGGACGTGAATGTAAACGCCATCGAGGAATACAAGGAGCTGATGGAGCGCTACACCTTCTTAAAGGGGCAGCATGACGATCTGGTGGCGGCGGAGGAAACCCTCACTGGCATCATCTCCGATCTGGACATTGCCATGCGCAGGCAGTTCACGGAGAAGTTCGGGGAGATCGCCAGAGTCTTCGACAAGGTCTTTAAGGAGCTCTTCGGCGGCGGCAAGGGAAGCCTTGAGCTGATGGAGGCGGAGGATATCCTGGAAGCGGGGATCCGGGTCATTGCCCAGCCTCCCGGCAAAAAGCTGCAGAACATGATGCAGCTCTCCGGAGGCGAGAAGGCCCTGACTGCCATCTGCCTGCTGTTTGCCATTCAGGATTTAAAGCCCTCTCCCTTCTGCCTTCTGGACGAGATCGAGGCAGCCCTGGACGACAATAATGTCACCCGATTTTCCAGATATCTGCATAAGCTCACCAAGTCCACCCAGTTCATCGTCATCACCCACAGACGGGGGACCATGGAAGAGGCGGACAGACTCTACGGCATCACCATGCAGGAAAAGGGCGTCAGTACGCTGGTAAGCGTGAATCTTATTGATAAGGAGCTAACGTAATGGCAGGATTTTTCGGCCGTCTGATGGAGGGTCTCGCAAAGACCCGGGACAATTTTCTGTCCAATATCACCCAGGTGTTCTCCGCTTCGGAGATCGACGAGGATTTTTATGAGGAGCTGGAGGAAACGCTGATTCTGGCGGACCTTGGGGTGAATGCCACGGACAGGATCGTTTCAAAGCTGAGGGAGGATGTGAAGCAGCAGCATATCAAACATCCCGAGGAGTGCAGGAAGCTTCTGATCGAGGGCATCGCCGAGCAGATGGCGGTGAACGACGCGGACTTCCGGTTTGAGGACGGCAAGAGCGTGATCTTTGTCATCGGCGTGAACGGCGTGGGCAAGACCACCTCTGTGGGAAAGCTGGCCGGGAAATACGTAAAAAGCGGGAAAAAGGTCATCATCGCAGCGGCGGACACCTTCCGGGCAGCGGCCACGGAGCAGCTTTCGGAATGGGCGAAGAGGGCCGGCTGCAGGATCGTCACCGGACGGGAAGGAGCGGATCCCGGCAGTGTCTTTTATGACGCCGTGAACATTGCGAAAAAGGAAAACGCGGACATCCTGATCTGCGATACCGCAGGCAGGCTCCATAATAAAAAGAACCTGATGGATGAGCTGAAAAAGCTGGACAGGATCCTGGGCAAGGAGTATCCGGAGGCCATCCGGGAGAATCTGATCGTGCTGGATGCCGCCACAGGACAGAATGCCCTGCAGCAGGCCAGAGATTTCGGAGAGGTGACCCATTTGACGGGCATCATTCTGACCAAAATGGACGGCACCGCCAAGGGCGGCATCGCCATTGCCATCCAGTCGGAACTGTCCGTGCCGGTGAAATACATCGGCGTTGGGGAGAGCATCGACGATCTGGAACGATTTGCGCCGGAGGATTTCCTGCAGGCCCTGTTTGCGGACTGGGGGCTTTCCGGCGGGAAAAACAGGTCCGAAGCAGACACGGAAGCAAGCACGGAGGAAACGAATAACAATGCTGACCCTGGAATCATTTGAGCAGGCCTGTGAGGTCTTATCCGGCATCACAAAGAAAACGGAGCTGATCTACAGCGACCACTTCAGCGAAAAAACCGGCAACAAGGTGTACTTCAAGCCGGAGAATATGCAGTATACGGGAGCCTACAAGCTAAGAGGCGCCTATTACAAGACCAGCACCTTAAGCGAAGAGGAAAGGGCGAAGGGCCTTGTGACGGCTTCCGCCGGGAACCATGCCCAGGGAGTGGCCTTTGCGGCAGCTTCCTTCGGCGTCCCCGCCACCATCGTGATGCCCACCACCACGCCCCTCATTAAGGTGAACCGGACAAAATCCTACGGCGCGGAGGTGATCTTAAAGGGGGATGTGTACGATGAAGCCTGTGAGTACGCCCTGAAGCTTGCGGCAGAGAAGGGGGCCACCTTCATCCATCCCTTTGACGACCCGGTGGTGGCCACGGGCCAGGGCACCATTGCCATGGAGATCTTCAAGGAGCTGCCCCTGGTGGAGATCATCCTTGTTCCCGTGGGGGGAGGCGGCCTGGCAGCAGGGGTGTCCACCCTGGCAAAGCTTTTGAATCCCAAGATCAAGGTCTACGGCGTGGAGCCGGAGAACGCGGCCTGCTTAAAGGCTTCCCTGGAGGCCGGTGAGGTGGTGACGCTGCCCTCCTGCCAGACCATTGCGGACGGGACCGCGGTGAAGCGGCCGGGAGAGAAGATCTTCCCCTGGCTGAAGAAGAATCTGGACGGGATCCTGACGGTGCCGGATGAGGACCTGGTGGTCTCCTTCCTGGATATGGTGGAGAGCCATAAGCTGGTGGTGGAGAATTCCGGCCTTCTTACCGTGGCGGCATTAAAGCAGTTAAAGCCCCGGGGGAAGAAGGTGGCGGCCATTTTAAGCGGCGGCAACATGGATGTGATCACCATGAGCTCCGTGGTGCAGCAGGGGCTGATCATGCGGGATCGTATCTTCACGGTCAGCGTGCTTCTGCCGGACAAGCCGGGAGAGCTTTCCAGGGTCTCCGGCATCATTGCCGGGGAAAACGGAAATGTCATCAAGCTGGAGCATAACCAGTTTGTTTCCATTAACCGCAATGCCGCGGTGGAGCTTAGGATCACACTGGAGGCCTTCGGCACGGAGCACAAGGCCCAGATCATGGAAGCCCTTGAGAAAGAAGGATATCGCCCGAAAAATGTCATCACGAGGATGTAAAAATGAATGATCCCATACGCATCAGTCTGATCCTGCCGGTGTTTCTTGCGTTGCTTGGCCTGCTTCCCATGGGGGCGGAGGCTGCCACGCTGGAGGTCCCCGGGCAGTTCCCCACGATCCAGAGCGCCGTGAACGCGGCATCTGACGGAGACACCGTGATCGTTCAGCCGGGCACCTATTATGAGGCGGTGTCCACCGTGGGGAAGACCATTACCCTTGCCGGCGTGGACAAGGAAAGCTGTATCCTGCAGTATTCCGCGGCGAATTACGAGCTGCCGCCTTTGCAGATGTCCTCCGGCACCCTGAAGAATATGACCGTCCGGGCCGTGGGCTCAAGAAGGAAGGCCGGCTACGGCGCGTATTGCCTGCATGCGGACAATGACTTCATGGAAGGCCGTGTGCTGATGGTGGAGGACTGTGATTTCATCAATGAAGGCTATGAGGCGGTGGGAGTGGGACTGCATCCCCGCTGCACCGTGCACTTTGTGAGATGCATGATCGAGAGTCTGGGACAGTACAGCGCACTGTTTGCCCATGATTATGAATCGGAACGGGCGGATATCCAGGGGCAGAATCTGGTCCTGGAGGGCTGCACACTGGTCTCCAATTCCCTGACGAATCCCAGCTTTATCCTCCAGTCCCAGGGGATCACGGTCCCGGTGGCACAGGCGACCTTTGTGAACAACACCCTGGTGAACAGGGCAGGGGGAGAGCTGTTTTTAATGCGGACCTTTATCGTGTATCCGGCGTTTCTGCAGGAGGGGCAGGTCGTGGTCCTGCCCAGGACGGACTGGACGCTGAATCCCATTTCTTCAGGGAATAATGTTGCCCCCATGAATGCGGTCCAGGTCCCGCCGCTGAATACTTCCGGATTGAACGACGTAATTGCAGGTATCGGAGGAATGGCAGCACAATGAGAACAGGGGTGGTCTATCAGAAACGGCTGCCGGAATACGGCAGGCTGCAGGTGGTGGATATTAAGGAGGAGGGGGAGATGATCCGCCTTCTTCTGGTGGATGATGTGCGGGAATCCGCCATGCATCTGGATCCGGAGCTGAGGTCGGAGCCGGTGTTCAAATACCAAAATCGGATGAGAGTGCTCTTTGACGATGCCCCCTGGATCAAGGACACATTGATGTTCGGCGGCGCAGGCTTTATCTATCCGAAGGTGTATCTGGCCAGGTACCCCGAAAGAAATATCGATGTGGTCGAATTAATGCCTCAGATGGAGGAGATCGCCAGACAGTTTTTCTTCCTGGAGGATGATCCCCGACTGCAGATCCATATTGACGACGCGATCCACTATCTGGAGGAGAGCGACAGGCAGTATGATGTGATCTTCAATGACGCTTTCATTGCGGACCGCATGGATCGGGGACTGCAGTCTTCCTACAGCGTGGGCCTTGTGAAAAAGCATCTGAGGCCTGATGGGATCTACGCCGTCAATCTTCTGGGGGAGATCTTCGGAGAAGGCGCCATGCCGGGAAGGCTGTTCCGGAAAATGCTGGCGGCGGAATTTGAGAACACACTGCTCCTCAGGACCAGGGAGGATATCAGCATTGCGGAGAAGCAGAATTTCCTTCTGATCGCATCCGACAGGGAACTGGGATATCTGGCGAAGAGATCCAATGAGCTCAAAATGTCTTAGATCTGTTTTCGGTGTCGTCTGCTTCGGTGCGGCACTGCTTCTTGCCTGCATAATCCTTTCTCCCATGTTCGACAGGGAGGAAGCGGAGCTGGCAAGAGGAAAAACCTACGAATGCAATGACCGCTGGCGGATCCGGTATTCTGACGGAGAAAGCCAGGAATATGCGACACTGCCCTATTATGTGACTGCCAAGGATCATTTGGGAGAAAGCTTCATTCTGGAGAATACTCTGGAGGAGGATTATTCGGGGCTTGCCCTGCATCTCCAGGTCCATAACGCGGCAGTGCGTATTTATCTGGACGGGAAACCCCTGTATGATGCTGGCCTTGCAGACCCGGAGAATTTTGCAGGAAATCCTGCAATCAGGCCGTGGCACATGGAACAGCGCGGGTTTTTGTGGGAAAGAGGGCCGGCGGAGGAAAACAATCCCCCGGAGGATGCGGCATCGCAGGAGGAAGGCAGCTCCCCGGGAGAGCAGCCCCTCGCAGAGGAAAACAGTCTCATGGGAGAGCAGCCTCCCGCAGAGGAAACCAGCTCCCCGGGGGAGCAGCCCCCCGCAGGGGAAAACAGTCCCATGGGAGAGCAGCCTCCCGCAGAGGGGCCCGGTTTCATGGGGGAGCAGCCGCCCGGGGAAGAACCCGGTCCCATGGGAGCTATGGGCTCCATGCCCGAGCCTCCGGCGGATAATGCCATGATCTGGGAAAGCGTGGACAATCTGGTGGATCTGTCGGATGCGGCCCCGGGGTCCAGGCTGATGATCCAGCTGGTCCCCGTGAATAAGAGCATGATCGTGAGCATCAGCTCCTGCACCGTTTCCAAGCGGGACATTGCGCTGATCTCCAGGCTTCGGGGCAGCATGCTGGATATTCTCTGCTCTCTGGTGATCCTGATGTGCACGGTGATCCTGATGCTGATCGAAGGGGTGAACGCCTCCGCAGGCTGGCCCGCCTTCGGCATTTTCCCCACGGTGCTGCTGGGGGGCGTATCCCTGCTGAACAGCATCGTCAGGGCTTCCCTTCTGTCGGTGTTTTTCGGCAACGAAAGCTATTTCGCCTTTCTGGAGGAGGTGAGCTTTGCCTTTCTCCCCCTTGCCCTGTCCATTTATGCCGAAAGACAGCTGCGGGAAAGATCTCCCCTTCTGAACAGGCTGTGCCTTGGGATCACGGGCATCGGGCTGATCCTCCAGCTGCTCCTGCACCTGAACGGGATCCTTTCCATCGACTATTCCCAGTGGTTTTCCCTTGCACTGCTCACGGGCCTGACAGCTGTGGGCATCACCGCCTTTGTGAAGGCGCAGATCGGGGAAACGGGGCATTTTGAATTTCGCCCGGAGCTGGCGGCTCTGATCTGCCTCCTCATGGGGGCGGTGGCGAAACCCCTTTATGAGCTGAATCCCGGGAATATCTATCTGAACGGCCTCAGGAGCATAGGGCTTCTGCTGTTTTTTGTGTATCTCAGCGCCGGCCGGATCCTGTCCACGGTGAAGCATTACAGGGCGGGAGTGGAAGAGGGCAGGCGGAAGGCGGATATCGCCAATGAAGCCAAGGGGCGTTTCCTGGCCAATATGAGCCATGAGATCCGCACGCCCATCAATGCCGTTCTGGGGATGGATGAGATGATCCTCAGGGAGACCACCGAAGAGCCGATCCGGGGCTATGCCATGGATATCTTCAATGCCGGCCACACACTGCTTTCCCTGATCAACGATATCCTGGACTTTTCCAAGATCGAATCCGGAAAGCTCACCATTACCGAGGCGGAATATGATCTGTCCAGCCTCCTCCACGATCTTTCCAATATGGTGAACGCCAGGGCGGAGGGCAAGGGCCTTCTGTTTCATGTGGAGGTGGAGGAAAGCCTGCCCTCCCGCTATTACGGGGATGATGTGCGGATCAAGCAGGTGCTGACCAACATCCTGACCAATGCGGTCAAGTATACGGCAGAGGGCAGCGTGACCCTTAGGGTGAAGCGCTCCGGGGAGGCTTCCGGAGAAGAGGAAAGGCTTCTGCTGCATTTTGAGGTGGAGGATACGGGCATCGGCATCAAAGAGGAAGATATGCCGAAGCTGTTCTCTGCCTTTGAGCGCATTGAGGAGCATCGCAACCGCACCATTGAGGGCACGGGCCTCGGGATGAACATCACGGCCCAGCTCCTTTCTTTGATGGGCGCAAAGCTGCAGGTTGCAAGCGAATACGGAAAGGGCTCCCGGTTCTGGTTTGATCTGCCTCAGAAGGTCCTGGATGAGACCCCAATGGGGGATTTCGCACACCGGGCGGAAAACAGCGCAGCGCAGTACACCTATGCCGCCTCCTTCACGGCTCCTGAGGCGAGGATCCTGGTGGTGGATGACAATACGATGAACAGAAGGGTCTTTCAAAGCCTTTTAAAGCCCCTGGCCATGCAGATCGACGAGGCTTCGGGAGGCAGGGAGTGCCTTGAGCTGGTGCGGAGGAACCGGTATGATCTGATCTTTCTGGACCATATGATGCCGGAGATGGACGGCGTGGAGACCTTTCACAGGATCCTGGATATGAAGACACAGCCGGATTTTCCCTGCGTGAACACTCCGGTGTATATCCTGACGGCCAATGCCGTGGCGGGAGCCAGGGAACGGTATCTGGCGGAGGGCTTCTCCGGCTTTGTTTCCAAGCCCATCATTTCCGAAAAGCTGGAGGCGGCCATTAGAGAGGGACTGCCTCCGGAGCTGATCCGGGAGGGAGAGGCGAAGGGGCGTTCCGGAAAGGGGGCAGCACAGGATCCGGAGGCGGCGCTCAGGGAGCTGAAGCAACACCTTCCGGAGGTGGAGGGCCTGGACTGGGATTACGCCCTGCTGCACCTGCCGGAGGAGGAGATCCTGAAAAGCAGCCTTTCGGATTTCTATGAGCTGCTCCCTTCCCAGGCAGGAAAGCTGGAGGAATTCTACCGGGGCTTTCAGGGGGCAAAGGCGCCTCTTTCCCGGGAAGCAGAGGATGCCCTTCAGTCCTACCGCATCCGGGTCCACGGAATGAAAAGCTCTGCCGCCATGGTGGGGATCCCCTCCCTTTCCGGCCTTGCAAAGGTATTGGAATATGCGGCACGGGATGGTAAAATAGACGAAATATCAAGACTCCATGAGGTCTTTGTGGCCGAGTGGATGAGCTATCGGGAAAAGCTTCGGGGAGTCTTTAGCCTGGGGGAGGAAAGCGGGGAAGAAAAAACCGCCGTCACAGATCCCGCTTTGCTTTTGTCCCTTTTAAGCATGATCAGAACCGCAGTGGCAGACTTTGATGTGGACACGGCGGACAAGGCCATGAAGGAGCTTGCCTCCTTCAGGCTTCCGGAAAAGGGAGCGGAGAAGCTTGCGGAGCTTTCTTCGGCAGTGGCGGAGCTGGATGACACAAGGACCGCAGAGCTTTCCGGTGAACTGGAGGAGCTGCTGAGCGCATCATTATAAAGGGTTTTATGAAAAAGATACTTCTACTGGGAAAAGTCAATGACACCTTACAGGACCTGCATGCCTACCTTTCGGGTGCTTTCCGTGTGCAGCTTTCCACGGAGAACACAGAGGTGCTCTCCGGCATGATCCGGGTCTTTCAGCCGGATCTTGTGCTCATCAGCCTGGTGGGGGCCTATGATTTCGGCAACAGCGTTTTCAGGCATCTTTCCGTGGCCCATTCCGGGCTCCCGGTCCTGACCATCGGGACAGAGAAGGAGCGGGAGGCCTTTCTGAAATACTATGAGGACGAGCAGTTTGAAAACCTGATCCGTCCCGTGGAAAACAGAGCGGTTTACGAAGCGGTCTGCAGACGCCTGAACCTGGATGCGGAAAACCCCGGCAGGGAATTAAATGCCAGAAAGCATATCCTGGTGGTGGATGACAATGCCCAGATGCTCCGGAATCTGAAGACCATACTGGAAGAAAGCTATGAGATCACTCTGGCGAATTCCGGCATGAAGGCCATGACCTCCATCGGCAAAAGCAGGCCGGACCTGATCCTTCTGGATTACGAGATGCCGGTGTGCGACGGCCGGCAGACCCTGGAGATGATCCGGGCGGATGAGGAGATCGCGGACATCCCCGTGATCTTTTTAACGGGAGTGGGGGACAGGGAGCATATCGAAGCGGTGCTTGCCTTAAAGCCCTCGGGATATCTGTTAAAGCCTGCCTCGTCGGAGGCATTGCTGGAGGCCATCGAAAAAGCGCTGGAGGAAAAATAAATGGACAGAAAAGCAGGAATACTCTTTCCGATCTTCTCACTGGCTTCCCGTTACGGCATCGGCTGTTTCTCAAAGGAAGCCTTTGATTTTGTGGACTTTCTGGAACGGGCGGGCCAGGGCTACTGGCAGATTTTGCCGGTGGGCCCCACGGGCTTCGGGGATTCTCCCTACCAGCCTCTTTCCGCCTTTGCGGGAAACCCGTATTTCATCGCTCCCGAGGGTCTTGTGGAGGAGGGGCTGCTTGCGGGAAATGCGGCAGAGGGGTATGCCTGGGGGCAGGATCCCTGCAGGGTGGACTACGGCGCTCTCTTTGAACACCGCTATTCCCTGTTGAAGGAGGCATACCAGGCCTTCCGGAAGGGACAGGGGAAGGAAGAGCTCCGGAGGGCCTTTGAAGAGTTTTCAGACAAGGAGAGCTTCTGGCTGAAGGATTACGCTCTCTTTATGTCCATTAAGGACGAAAAGCAGGGGGCAGGCTGGCTGACCTGGGAGAAGGAGCTGAAGACCCGGGAGAAAAATGCACTGAAGGAAGCGGAAGAGCGGCTTCATGAGTCTGTGGAATTTTATTCCTTTTTACAGTTTCTGTTTGACAGACAGCTGAAAAAGCTCCGGGAATACGCCAATGCCAAAAAGATCCGGATCATCGGGGATCTGCCCTTTTATGTGTCCCTGGACAGCGCCGATGCCTGGTCTCATCCCGAGGCCTTCCAGATGGAGAAGGACCTGACCCCGAGGGCTGTGGCCGGCTGTCCTCCGGATGCCTTTTCCGCCGACGGACAGCTCTGGGGCAATCCCCTCTATGACTGGGAAGCCATGAAAAAAGACGGTTATTCCTGGTGGATCAGGAGGATCGAGAGAAACTTCGAGTTTTATGATGTGATCCGCATCGACCATTTCCACGGCTTTAGCGACTACTACGCGGTGCCCTTCGGGGAGAAGACCGCCAGAAAGGGAACGCTGAAAAAAGGCCCCGGCATGGAGTTCTTCAAAGCCCTGAAGAAAAAGGTGAAAAACCCGGAGATCATCGCGGAGGATCTGGGCAACAACACTCCCGAGAACGAAAAGCTCCTTTCGGACACCGGCTTTCCCGGCATGAAGGTGCTGCAGTATGCCTTTACCAGCTGGGACAGCTATTATGTAAACCATAAGCACACGAAGAATTCCGTGGTCTACACCGGCACCCACGACAATACCCCCAGCATTGCATGGTTCTGGGAGATCAACGACGGGGAGAGGAAGTTTGCCAGGGATTATATCAATTCACAAAACACGGATGAGGGCGGCTTTGTCTGGGACCTGATCCGGGAGGCCTACCGCTCCGTGGCGGATCTGTGCATCATTCCGCTGCAGGACTATCTCTGCATGGGGAAGGAGGCCAGGCTGAATACTCCCGGCACTCAGGGGGGGAACTGGCAGTGGAGGCTTCCCCCCGGCTACCTGTCCGGGGAGCTGGAACAAAGCATCCGCAGGCTGTCGGAGCTCTACGGGAGAGTGTAATACCTCGCTCATTCTAAAATCACAAAAATCGGTTGAAAAAAACGGTCTGATTCGATAGAATGAAATGGCATGGAGGGGCCTTCCGGGAAAGCTGGGAGGACATGCAAAACAGAATTCATCTTCGAAGACAGATCGTTTTTTTTCTGATCTGTCTCCTGGTTTTTACGGGCTGCACGAAGCCTGAGGACAAAGAGCTGTTCCTGGCTCCCGAAGAGGGGGGAGCCCGGGAGAATACGACTGATCCCGAAGCGGCGGAAGGGGAGATCCCGGAGGCTTCTTTGGCAGGGGAAGCGCCTGAAGAGGAAGAGAAAGAGGAAGCACCGCGCTGGTACGTGCAGGTTTCGGGAGCGGTGCATGAGCCGGGGGTCTATGAGGTCTTTCCGGGAGCGAGAATCTTTGACGCGGTGCGGCTTGCGGGGGGCCTGACGGAGGACGCCGCGGAAGACAGCATCAATCAGGCGGGCTTTTTATCCGACGGGGAGTTTATCAGGATCCTCACACACAAAGAAGCATCCGAGCTTTCCGAGGAGGAAAGAACGGAACTGCTCTCGGGCAGGGCCTCAGAGGAGAAGAGACAGGGGTCCGGACCCGGGGAAGCAGGCGGTGTGGTGGATATCAACACCGCATCCTTATCCGAGCTCATGAGTCTCCCAGGCATCGGGGAATCAAAAGCAAAACGGATCCTGGAATACAGAGAACAAAACGGGGCGTTTTCCACCGGGAAGGATATCACAAAGGTGAGCGGCATCGGGGCTTCCACCTATGAAAGCCTGAAGGACCGCATCACAGCCGGATAGCGCCAGTGAAAAGAAAGAGGTCGGCTTTGGCAAATAAGGTCTTAGTGGTAGATGATGAGAAACTGATCGTCAAGGGTATCCGTTTCAGCTTAGAGCAGGACGGCATGGAGGTGGACTGCGCCTATGACGGGGAAAGCGCCCTGCAGATGGCGAAGGAAAACGAGTACGATATCGTGCTGCTGGATGTGATGCTGCCGGGATTGTCGGGGTTTGAGGTCTGCCAGGGGATCCGGGAATTCTCGGATGTGCCCGTGATCATGCTCACCGCAAAGGGCGACGACATGGACAAGATCCTGGGCCTTGACTACGGCGCGGACGACTATATCACAAAGCCCTTCAACATCCTGGAGGTGAAGGCCAGGATCAAGGCCATTACCAGAAGAAGCGGCAGGAAGGAAAGCAAAAAGGAAAACGGGAAGCTTCTGGAGCGGGGAGCCCTGCAGCTGGATCTGGCCAACAGGCGTGCCCGGGTGTCCGGGAAGGAAGTGAACCTGACGGGCAAGGAATTCGAGGTGCTGGAGCTTCTGGCCACCAATCCCGGAAAGGTCTACGGCAGGGAGGAGCTGCTCTCTTTGGTATGGGGGGCGGATTATCCGGGAGACGTCAGGACCGTGGACGTGCATATCAGGCGCCTTCGGGAGAAGATCGAGGAGAATCCCAGCGAGCCCCGTTATGTCTGTACAAAGTGGGGCATCGGCTATTATTTCGGCGATTAAAGCCTCATGGAGAAGCTGAAGCCCTTTTTGGCATCCTTCTGGAATCTTCTGACCAGTCTGAAATTCCGTATCTTTCTGTTCACCACCATTGCCGGCATTGTGCCCTGTGCGCTGATGAGCAGGGCCATTGTCAGGACCTATGAAAACCGGGCCGTCCAGGTCCGGGAGGGGGATGTGCAGGCTCAGCTTCGGGTGCTGTCCAATCATCTCATCACCTATGACTATCTTTCGGATCCCTCCTCTGAGGTCATCAATGCGGAGCTGGAGCAGCTCTCTAATCTCTATAACGGCCGCGTCATCATCATTTCCGGTAATTTCAGGATCACCAAGGACACCTACGGCATCAGTGAAGGCAAATACATGATCTCGGAGGAGATCGTGAAATGCTTTAAAAACGGGGAATCCGCCTCCAATTACGACAAGGAGGACGGGTATATCGAGCTGGTGACCCCGGTGGGAGCCAGCATCAGAAAAGGCGGTGAGGGAGAAGAGAAAGGGGCTTCCGGCGTGGTGGGAGTCATGCTCACCAGCGTCAGCACGGACTTTGTGGAGACCACCATGGAGATGCTGGGGCGCACGGCGCTGCTTCTGACCATTGTGTCGGTCCTTGTGGTGGTGGGGATCGCGCTGTTCTTTTCCATGAGCATCACCCGCCCCCTGCGGGCGCTTCTGGAGGCCATCGGACAGGTGAAGGACGGGCATTCCGATACGCCCCTGAAGACCAGGGGCTGGTCCGAGATGGACAGGATCGCCATCGCCTTTAATGAAATGCTTTCCAAGCAGAATGCGTTAAATGACAGCCGGCAGGAATTTGTGGCCAATGTGTCCCACGAGCTGAAGACGCCCCTGACCTCCATGAAGGTGCTGGCGGATTCTCTGCTGGTGGACGGCAATACCAGCGCCGAGATGTACCGTGAGTTCATGACGGACATCACCTCCGAGATCGACAGGGAGAATTCCATCATCAACGATCTGTTGTCTTTGGTGAAGCTGGACCGCACCGCTTCGGTGTTCAACGCGGCCCAGGTGGATATCAATGCCATGGTGGAGGCGGTCCTAAGGCGTCTGAAGCCCCTTGCCAACAGGCAGAACATCGAGCTGACCTTTGAGAGTATAAGGCCTGTGACGGCGGAGGTGGACGAAGTGAAGCTGTCTCTTGCCATCAGCAATCTCGTGGACAATGCCATCAAGTATAATAAGCCCGGGGGCTTTGTCAGTGTCCAGCTGGACGCCGACCATCAGTTCTTTTATCTCCGGGTGGCGGATTCCGGCATCGGGATCCCGGAGGAGTCCAGAGCCCATATCTATGAGCGTTTTTACAGGGTGGACAAATCTCATTCCAAGGAGATCGGAGGCACGGGCCTGGGCCTTGCCATCACCTATGATGCCATCCTTATGCATTACGGCACCATTGAACTGGAAAGCACGGAGGGGGAAGGAAGCGTGTTCAAGCTGAAGATCCCGTTGATCCATGTGGGATAAGCTGAAACTGAAAAAGATCTATCCCGTGATCCCTGCCCTGATCCTGGGAGGGGCCATGGTGTTGTTTCTGCTGTTTCCCTCGAGAAAGGGACAGGTGGTACAGCCGGAGAGCCCCTTCAAGTTATATTATGTAAACTCAGAGCAGACCAAGGTCATCTCCATGCCCTACGAACCCCTGGAGGAAGGGACGGAGGCGCTGACGGAGGAGCTCATAGATGCTCTGGAAAACGGCAGTGATGCCACGGATCATATGCGGCTTCTGGGGGAAGAGGTGCATTTTCAGTCCTATAAGATCGAGGGAGAGCAGCTGACCCTGAATCTGGGGAAGAGCTATCAGGGCCTGCAGCCCGTGGAGGAGATCCTGATCCGGGCCGCTCTGGTGCGGAACTTTGCCCAGCTGCCGGGGATCCGCTTCGTGACCCTGACTTTGGAGGGAGAGCCCTTAAAGGATTCCCTGGGGCTTCCCGTGGGGGCCATGGAGGAGGACAGCTTTATCGAAAACGCGGGCAATGAGATCAATGCCTACGAAAAAGCGGAGCTGAAGCTCTACTTTACGGATGCCACGGGAGAGACGCTCCATGCGGCGAACCGCATGATCGTGTACAACAGCAATATCTCCCTGGAGCGGCTTGCGGCGGAGCAGGTCATCCAGGGACCCACCCTTCCGGAGCAGTCCCCGGTGATCAATCCGGAGACCAAGGTCTTAAACGCCACGGTGAGGGACAATATCTGCTATCTGAATCTGGACGACGGTTTTCTTGTGCAGGTGGGGAATGTGCTGCCGGAGGTGAAGATCTACGCCCTGGTGAACACTTTGGTGGAGCTGCCGGCGGTGAGCCGGGTCCAGATCTCCGTAAACGGCTCCACGGATGTGACCATCGGGGAGACCATTTCTCTGGACACCGTGTTTGAAAGGAACCTGGAGCTCACCGGAAGCTGATCTATTTTTCTGTCGGAACCTGTCTGTTATTTCTGAAGTTTCTTTTACGATTATCCTATGCTTATGATTCGACGGCCATTATGCCTGATCTGCGGCGTATTTGCCGCGGCGGTGTTTCTGTTTGTGCACTGCTTTGCAGCAGGAGGCACGGGTGTAAACTATCCTGAGAAAGCAGGGGTGCTTTCCGGCAGGGTGGTGAAAAAGGGGTATGTGCTTTATGGGGGAGAGGAGGTGTTCTCCTGCCAGCTGCGGGATATTGAGGGAGTGGAGGGTCTCTCCCCGGAGGGAGTTCTGGTGCTGTTTTCCGGAGGCAGAAAGGAGGGCTTTCCGGAGGAATATCAGGCAAAGCTTGGCAGCAGGATCCGGGTGAAGGGGGAGTGGCTGAATTTCCCGGAGGCGGAAAACCCGGGAGGCTTTGACGCAAAGCGTTATTATGCGATCCGGAAGCTTTCCTTCCGGGTGCGGGAGGCAGAGCTTCTGGGGGTGTCATGCGGCTTTGATGGGCTGAGGGAGGCGCTGTATCATCTTCGCAGAAGGGAAGCGGGGATATTGGGGGCTCTTTTGCCGAAGGAGGAGGCAGAGCTTCTGCAGGCCATGCTGCTGGGGGAAAAGGCAGCCCTGGATAGCGAGGTAAAGGGGCTGTTTCAGAGGGTGGGGATCATTCATATCCTGACCATTTCCGGCACCCATATCTCCATTCTGGGCTTTGGACTCTACGAGCTGATGAAGAGGTTCAGGCTCCCGAAGGAGGGGGCTGCTGTCCTTTCCCTTGTGTGTATGTATCTTTACGGTCTGATGATCCAGGCAGAGACCTCCTCCATACGGGCCATTATCATGTTCTCCCTGTTCCTTCTGGGAAAGCTTTTCGGAAGGACCTACGATCTGCTGACGGGGCTGTCGGTGGCAGCGGTGCTGCTATTGATCGAGCAGCCCTTGTATGCGCTGAATACGGGTTTTTTATTTTCCTTTGGAGCGGTTTTCTCCCTGGGCTTTTTTGCGCCGCTGTTTCAAAAGAGGGATATCATACAAAAGCGGCATACGAAGGATCCCCCGAAGGAAAGCTTCAGATACAGGGTTTGGATCGAAAGCGGTCTGAGGGCGAAGCTGGAACGGAAAGGCCGGAAGTTTCGGGACAGTATCGGCGCGCTTCTTGCAGTGAGCCTGGGGACACTGCCTGTGAATACCCAATGCATGTATTCCGTGCCGCTTGTTTCCATGCTCTTAAATCTGTTCGTGATCCCTCTCATGGGGCTTTTGATCACCGCCGGATTCTGGCTGATGCCTGTAGGGGAGCTGGTATTGTTCCTTGTACCGTCAGCCGCAGAGATGTTATGTAAACCGATAGCTGTTATGATCGTTTTTATGCTGAGAATGATCCTTTGGATCTCAGGGGCGATGGACGAATGGTATGCGGGGACTCTGTTTCTCGGGGAATCGATGGCGGTCCAGGTGCTGTTATATTACTGCATCCTTACCGCTCTGGTGCTGGCTAAAGAACACATGATCTTACCTGCCAGAGCAGGCGGCATTCTGCTGGCGCTTATCGTTTTGCTCTTCAGATACCGGACAGGGCTGGAGCTTACGGTCCTCTCGGTGGGGCAGGGAGAAGGGATCTTTCTGCGCTCGGAGCATTTTACCGCGCTGATCGACGGCGGCAGCAGCTCGGAGGATGCGCTGGCGGAGTATACTCTTTTGCCCTTCTTAAAATGCCGCGGGGTTTCGAAGCTGGACATGATCT
>CAMNLO010000002.1 GCA_946543095.1 uncultured bacterium | reverse complement strand
CATCATATTATACCATCCCTTTACGGAAATATTACAAAAAATAGACATAGTTTTCGGTGACATAACATGGTATACTGAAGCCCATGAGCGACTTTTTCCTGTTGTCCGGCATAGGCTTTCTGTTCCGCTTCCTGCCGGTGTTTCTGATCATCTATTATATCGTACCGAAGCAATGGAGACACTCAGTTCTCTTTCTGGGCAGTCTTATTTTTTATGCCTTCGGGGAAACCTACTGGGTGCTTATGCTGCTTGGCCTGACCTTCGTAAACTATGCGGCAGGCCAGACCCTGTTTCATGTCAAAGGACGCAGAAAAAAGAAGCGCAGAGGCGTAAACGGCAGGGACGGCATGCGGAAGGCAGCCCTGTTTTCCATTGTTCTTTTTGATGCCGGGATCCTGATCGGCTTCAAGCTGGCGGCAAATCTGATCCCCGGCTTCAGGATCCCCGTAGGCTTAAGCTTCTATCTTTTTAAGATGCTCTCCTATCAGTTCGACCTGTTCCGGGGCGAGAGTCCAAGCCGTCCCTCTTTCATCGACACCGCCGCATATTTCACCATGTTCCCCCAGCTGACGGAAGGCCCTCTGATGCACTACCAGGAAGGTTTTTTCCTGGAGACCCGTACCAAAAAAGACGAGCTTGCCCGGTTTGAAGAGGGACTGTTCTATCTGGCCATGGGCTTCTCCATGAAGATCCTTCTGGCGGACAGGCTGGCTGCTTTCTGGCAGGAGCTTTCCACCATCGGATATGAGAGCATTTCCACCCCTCTCGCCTGGATCGGGGCCTATGCCTACACCTTCCGGCTCTATTTCGATTTCTGGGGCTATTCCCTGATGGCCGCCGGCATCGGCATCATGCTGGGCTTCCCCTTTATTAGGAATTTCCACCATCCCTATGCGGCTTCCAGCATTTCCGATTTCTACAGGCGCTGGCACATCACCCTGGGGGCCTGGTTTCGCGACTATGTCTATATCCCCCTGGGCGGCAGCAGAAAAGGGATATTCCGGACTGTCTTTAATCTGCTCGTGGTATGGCTGCTCACCGGCTTCTGGCACGGCGGCACCCTGAACTTTCTCATCTGGGGCCTGCTCTTAGGGGGAATGATCATACTGGAGAAACTGATCCCGGTGCGTCTTTCCGAAAAAGCTCCTCTTTTGGGGCATCTGAAGGTCCTGTTCCTGATCCCCCTGACCTGGGTGGTCTTTGCCATTCCGGATCCATTGTCCCTCACGGTCTATTTCGGAAGGCTGTTTCCCTTTTTCGGCATCGGAAACACCTTAAACCCTATGGATTATCTGAAAAACATGAGTATGCTGATCCCCCTGTTCGCAGCCTGCATTTTGCTGTGCCTGCCTCGTTTTTACGGGTGGATCATTAAAAAGCGGGAAAGCTTTCCCGTGTGCCTGTGTATGACCGTCCTGTTCTGGATCTCGGTGTATTCAGCCGTTCTTCAGGGGGGACAGAGTTTCATGTATTTCAGCTTCTAGGAGATGGAATGAAGGGAATGAAGACCTTGATCAAAAAAGCTCCCCTCAGCTTCCTGCTTTTCACCACTGCCCTGATGGGGACTCTCCTTGCCCTGATGGGCGCCCGGGGAGCCTTAAAGGATCTGGACTATGATATCTTCAGCGAACCCGGAGCCGCTTTGGTCTTCCGGGGTCTTTCGGAGGGCATCTCTCCCTGGGGCCCCCTGCCGGAGGCCGTGGAAGACTCTCCCCTGACTGCCATGGAGGATGCATCGCAAGCGGATACAACCGATGAAGCGGAAACGGAAGACACTCCTGCCGAAGAGGAAGCACCCGAAGAGGCCCGGGAGCAGGAAACGTCTGCGGAAGAGGAAACAACGGAAAAAACAGAGGAACCCCTTCCGGAAGGTCCCTTTGAGATCCCGGAAGGCGTCTGCAGCGAAGTGTTCCCGGCGGTGGATTACGGCAATGCCAAATCCCGTTATCTATCCCCTGAAGGGACAGTTTATGAGGCTGCAACAGAGGGAATCTTTGCTCCTACAGGAGAGTTTTACTATCTCCGGCCGGTTTCCGAGGAATACTTTGATGATGTGCTGTTTATCGGGGATTCCAGAACAGACGGCCTGTTCTACTGGGGAGATCTGGAGGAGCATTCGGACTTTTTCGCCAGAAACTCCCTCTCCGTCTTCACTGCCTTAAAGAAAAAGACCCTCTTCCACTCCGCCACAGAGGGGGATTCCAAAATGAAGCTGGAGGAGGTTTTAGAGGCAAAGCAGTACGGCAAGATCTATGTGTCCCTTGGGGTCAACGAACTGGGAGTCTCCAACATCCCGAAGTACTATGACACCTACAAAGAGCTCCTCGTAAGGATCCGGGAGCTGCAGCCGGAAGCCCTCATCTATATCCAGGGGATCATGCATGTGACGAAGAAAACCGCCCAGAGCTCCCCCTTCACCAACAATACGAATATCGTGGAACGAAATCAGGCCATCAGCACCTTTGCCAATGGCCGTGATATCTTCTATCTGGATATGAATGAACTGATCTGTGACGAGGAAGGAAACCTGCGCTCCGATCTCAGCGGGGACGGGGTCCATCTGAAGGCCTCCGCCTACTCCATCTGGCGGGATTATCTGCTTCAGAACGCCATCGTGAAGGAAGCGGAAGCTCCCTCAGCCCAGTGAGGGAATGATGCGGCTTCCCTTCTCATCCGCCTCCACCCGTATCTTGCAGGGGATCTGATCCTGCAGGAGCCTGACATGGGAGATGATGCCCACCAGGCCGTTGGCCTTCTGGATGCTGTTTAAGATGCTCATGGCATCCCCGATGGACTCCTCATCCAGAGAACCGAAGCCCTCATCAATAAATAGAGCTTGTATTCTTATCCCGCTCTTCTGGGCTATGGCAGACATTCCAATGGATAACGCCAGTGATGCAAGGAATTTCTCTCCTCCGGAAAGGGTGGACACGAACCGCCCCTCCGGATCTTTGCTGAAGCTGTCATAGACCTTCAGCTCCAGTCCCCTCTTATTGCCGCTGAGTCCCTTATCATCGGAACGATATAAACGATAACGCCCGCCATGCACCATGGAAAGCATCCGGTTGGCCGCGGCGATCACAGAGGAAAACAGGATCCCCAGCACATATCGCTGCAGTCCGGTGCCGGTGTCCCCCCGAAGCTTTTTCGCAAAGTTAAGATCCTCCTCTGCCTGTCTGATCCTTTCTGAGATCCCCTCACCTTCCTGCTCCAGAGTGGCAAGTTTCTTTTCCAACCGAGCGATATTGTTTTTGAATACCGCTTGTTTTTCGGAATATTCCTCTTTGGTCTTCATGGCCAGGGCCAGCCGGTTCCGGCATTCCTCCTCATCCGGCTCCTGTATCCCGGAGAGCTCCTTGGTCAGCTCTTCAATATCCTTCTCTGCCTGGGCACAGGCTGCGTCATAGCCCTGAAGCCTTCTTTGCAAAGCATCCCGCTCCTCTTTGGGAAGCATCCCGGCTGTTGCCTCTTCCTCTGATGCAAAGCCCAGGTCCTGCAGCGCATCCTGCAGTGCCTGATGGGCTTTGTTCCATTCCTCCCTGGCATTCAAGGTTTCCTTTTTCGCGCCCTCCAGCCCTGCCTGCGCTTTTGTGAAGGCATCTGAGGCTTCTTTGGAGGCATCCTCCAGCTCCTTTTGCTTCCGGAGAAACCCTTCGGTGCTTTTCTTCAGGCTCTGGATCTGCTGCTCCAGCCTCTGAAGATCCGGAATGCCTTCCAGAAGGGAGCTTTTCAGACTATCCAGGCTGCCCTTTGCCGCAGCTGCCGCACTCTTGGCCCTCAGGGATCCGGCCTGCTTTTCTTCCAGTGCTTTCCGGGCCTCCTCTCTGATCTGCAGCTGCTGCTGGAGCTCCCGGTACCTGTTATCTGCCTCATGCTTTTTAGAGTCCACCTGTTCTTTTGAGACAGCATGCTCCCCGGGCAGGGCCTTTGCGGGATGCTCTCTGCTTCCGCAGACGGGGCAGGGCTCTCCCGGGGTAAGGCCGGCTGCCAGCTCTCCCGTGATCCCCGCAAGATATTCCTTCAGCAGGTAAGCATGGTCCTTCAGCAGGGCTTCGTAATCTCCCTGTAACACAGCGATGCCTCCGGAGGTACGCTCCAGGCGTTCCTTCGCCTTCTGCTCCTCCTTCCCTGTCCTAATGACCTCCCCTTCCTTTTTCCCAAGCTCTGCCTCTGCCGTCACAAGGGCCTTATAATCCTCCCGTTTTGCCTCATAGTAAAGCATGCGGGCCTTCTTTCGTTCTGCTTCCTCTTTCCCCTCACAGTGGGCCTTTAGCGCTGCCAGGGCTTTCTTCGACGCCTGATGCAGCTTCCCTGCATGCGCTGTCGCATCCTCTTCTTCCCTCTGCCTTTGCCCCAGGGCCTTTTCTGCCCCTGCGCGGGCCTCCAGAAAGGGCCGCAGGCATTCCGCCTTCTCGGCTACCCGAAGGGCTGTCTCCCAGCGATCCCTCTCCTTTGCCTGCTCTGTGAGCTCCTTTCGTCTGGCCTTCGCCTTATGGAGATCGCTGAAGCGCCTGACAAGGGATAGTCGTACCTGTTCCTTTTGGATGATGCCGTCAGGGTTTTGTCTGAGAAGCTCCTCCCGGAGCGTATCGGACTGCTCTTTTGTGCGGGAAACCGTCTCCCTTAATTCTTCGATGCTGCCGCATTCCTCCTCCGCAAGGCTTCTCTCCAGCTTCTCCCTTACAAGCTTCAGGCCGTTTTTGCGCTCCTCCGCCTCTTCGCAGAAATACTCCGCGATCTTCAGCCATTTCTCCTCTCCGAAGAGATTCATCAGGATCTTTTCCTTCTCGGCGGAATTGGAGGTCAGAAGCTTTTCAAACTGTCCCTGGGGCAGCACGACGACCTGCCGGAACTGGTCGTGGTCCAGGCCGATCAGCTCTGCGGCTTTCCGATCCAGATCACCGGCCTTCGGATGCTCCAGCAACATCTCCCAGGAGCCCCCTTCCTCCCTGCACATGAGAGAATACTCAGAAGCCATCCGGACCCGCTTCTGTATCAGGCGCCGCTCAAACAGATAGTATTTCCCCCGGTTTTCAAAGGTAAAGCGCACATAGGTGTCGGTTTTCGGATCTGCATTGGTGCACCTGAGATCCGACAGCTCCCCTCTTCCCTTCCCGCTGCTTTCCCCGTAGAGGGCGTAGGTCATGGCATCCAGGATCATGGTCTTGCCGATGCCCGTTTTTCCGCAGATCAAAAACAGCCCCTCCTTTGCCAGGGCTTCAAAATCCACCTCCTCCGCCCCCGGGTAGGGACCGAAGGCCTGAAATTCCACTTTCAAGGGTCTCACTTCAGGGCCGCCTCTCTTTCATATCGGGCAAGGGCTGCCTGAAACAGTCCCTGCAGATGCTCTTCCGGCGCTTCCTCCAGAATATCCTCGCAGTATCTTGCAAAGACCGCTGCCGGATCCAGCTTTGCGGTCTCGAACTCCTCTATAGTCATGGTGATCCTGGAATCCTCCTTCTCAAAGCCCCTTCCGGAGATCTCCAGGAGATTGCGGTAGCGCTCCCTGAACGCGGAGGCAGCCTCCAGCCCCACATAGCTGTCTGTGACCTCTAAACGCAGATACGCATCCAAAACCTCCGACCGATAATCCGCCTTCAGAAGCTGCTCCAGGGGGCCTGTGAGGGTCATGCGTTTATGCAGCTGTCTCAGAGGGACCCGCTTTATATCCATGGTTTTTGTATCAATGATCACCACACTCTTTTCCTGCTTCTCCTCCTTCCCGAAGGAGTAAGCCATGGGCGTTCCGCTGTAGCGGATGGCAGGGGTGATGGTCTGGGGTCCGTGAAGATGCCCCAGGGCCACGTAATCAAAACCCTGAAAGACCCCTGCGCCCACCAATGTGGCGTTTCCCACCTCCGCAGCCCTGTCGCTTTCAGAAGTCTCGCCTCCTGCCACAAAGGCATGGGCGATGAGGATATTCCTGCGGCCTTCCCGAAAGCGGGCCCTGTAGTGGTCCAGCACGATCCTGTAGGCATCCTCCATGGACAGGATCCCCTCTGCCTCCTCCGAAAACAATGTCCTTACCTTATCCGTGGAGATCCAGGGCAAAAGCCAAATATCCGCATCCTCTGCGTGCACCACCTGCGGCTCCTTTTCCAGGGTCCCGGCAATGAAGAGTCCGCTTTGGGCAAGCAGCTTTCTGCACTGGGAGATCCGCTCCGCTCCATCATGGTTTCCGGCGATCATAAAAACGGGGAGCCCGAGCTCCCCGCAGAGATAAGTCATTATTTCATCATACAGCTCCAGAGCTTCCTTTGATGCAATGCTCTTATCGAACACATCTCCCGCAAGAAGGATCCCCTCTGCCTCCTGCTCTCCCGCGATCCGGCAGATCTCCTTCAGCATGAATCTCTGGTCCTCCAGGTAGGAAACACCGCCCCTTGCCGTCATGCCAAGGTGCCAGTCGGAGGTATGTAAAAGCTTCATTCGATCTCCTCAAGAAACCGGGCAAGGAGTTGGAAAAAGTGCTCTTCCTCCGGCAGGCCGCCGCTTTCGCTGATCCCCATCATATAAGTGATCCGGTGTTCCTCCTTCTCCGGGAGGATGCTGACAGAATCCCCCTTCAGGTTCTCCTCCGCCTTCTGCAGGGCCTTCTCGAACATGGCTTCGGAGAAGGTCTCCACCACAGTAAAGAGGATCCCGTATTCATTGCTGTTCTCCCCCAGCTGCACCCGGATATGCACGGGGGTCTTCTTTTCCCCAAACCGGATGAGCAGCTCCTGACCCTCCTCCCCGGTCTGCATCTCTCCTTCAAAGCCTCTTTCGGCGCACATCTGAGCAATCCCCATTAAAAGCGGCAGGCCATCGGACCGGCCGGAGGAATCATAGAGCATCTGATCCTCCGTTAAGAACAGGCCCTCCGGATCCCGTTCTTCCTCCAGGGAATAAAGGGCTGTCCTGCCCTCCCCCCTGTCAAAGACCTGAAAGCCGACGCTTGTAAAAAACCCTTCCAGATCCTCTTCGTCATCCAGCTCTGCGGCAAGGGCCGATGCGCCCATAAGGGCCGCCTCCCCTGCTGCATGATGCAGCAAAAGGGTCCCGCCTCCGGATCTTCTGACCTCCTTATCCACATAAAGCTGCAGGATCTGAGCCAGGTGTTCCTCGTCATCCAGCTGTAAAAAGATCACCCCGGCTGTGGTATCCTCCTCCAGAAGCCCGTACCCAAAGCAGTCTCCCTGCTCAAACAGCTCAGGCAGCTCCTCTCCGAGATAATCCGTAAAGGACAGGATATTGTCCTCCGTCAGTTTCAGGATCCCCAGTTCGCTCATGCTGCCCCTCCTTCCATTTTGCTGCTGATGCCCACTGTTGCAAACTTGTTGAGAAAGTGATTCAGCTCCACCAGGCCTACGCCGTCGGTCTTGCTCTTATCCTCGGCAGGGACCACATTTCCCTTCTTATCCAGGGTATAGACCACGGAGGTGTTGCCCCATGCATTTCTCAGCTTGATAAACCGCATTTCCTTTCCCTTGTACTGCAGGATCTCTGTCCCCATGACGGAATACCCGTGGGGACCGGCGATCCCTTCGGAGATCCTCTCCCCGGCATGGCCGTCGGTCTGCTTCTCTTTCTTGAAATTCTTGCTGCCTGCGGTCAGATATTTGCCGTCCGCATAAGCCTTCTGAATATCCTCAAAGATCTTTATGGCGTTTTTCGTGTAGACTCCGGTGAAGTTTTTCTCAGAATCCGTATTAAAGACGTCATCGAATTTGGAAACCAGCTCATTTAACATGGTGGTGCCGGCCTTCTTCACCAAAGCAATGCCTTCCTCTTCGGTCAGTCCGTAGGTCATGCAGAACTGACCTATTATGGATTGCAGAATGGGGTAGCTCATGGCATGCTCCTCCGGGTTCAGATTCTGCATCGCATCACGCAGCCTGCCATAAGACGCCTTAGCCCTCTTCGCTGTACTCAGATCATCTTTGCTGATCTTCAGATCCCCATCCATCATCGCCACTATCAGGCTGCCGAGGATGTTGTTGAATTCCGCCATGATCTTCTGATCCTGCTCCTCCTTCGGAGCCCCATCGACTCCCTGCTTTGCCTTCCCCCGAATCTCCTCTGCAATATCCTTTAAATAGACCCGGACGGAGGAATAATTTGCCTCTTTTTCGGATTGTTCCGATTCTTCCGCTTTTGGCGTAGTATACAGACCCTTCTCCTGGTTGTATTCCAGCTTCATGCGCCTTTCTCTGAGCTCTGAGATCCTGGCTACAAGACGGGTCCTCAGATCGCTTCCTTGATAGGCCTGCCTTATTGCTTCATTCAGCCGCTTATCCACATCACGCTCTTCCATGGCGCGCTTGCGGCGCTCCTCCTCGGACATTGTCCGACCGTTATTCTGCGCCTCTAGAAATCTCTCATGCTTCTGATCGTATTCCTCCTGAAGCGCCTGGGGGATCGTCTTCTGCAGGGACTCCTCCGTGGATTGCAGCTGGGCCTTCAGCCTTCTGATCTCCTTATTGATCTCTGCGGACTCTGCATTCCGGGTGCCGCTGTACACCTCGGTAAGGGCCATGTATATATTCGTGTATGCCTGGGCGGAGCTGCTGCGCAGATAGATCGTATCCGACTCTGTTCCCAGAAGCTGCGCGTATGCGGCCTCCGGATTTCCTCCGTTGGCCATATAAACATAATCCATGTCCTTCCTCTCGGCCTCGGATTTCTTTTCGTATTCCGCCTCGTCATCATTCAGGAACCGTTCCTGTGAAAACTGAGTCAGGAATGCGGCATAGGCCTTTTCCAGAACCTTGACCCAGAGGGTGTCGCCGGCTCCGTCCTCCGGAACCACCTTGGAAACCCTGATATAGGTCGGGGTAAGCTCCTTTGACCCCTCTTCTTTACGATAAAAGCGGACTGTTACGCTGTCCCCTTCATCCTTCATCATCCCCCGGATCAGCTCCGGATCCCTCGCAACAATGGAGGCAATGGCTCCCATATAATAGCAGTCTCCGAAGCTTCCGGCCTGCACCACATCCTTTGCGCAGGGCTCATGGGCAAAGAGAGGCTCTCCGGAACGGTCCTGGGTTTTCAGGCGCTCTGTTACCAGCTCCTTTTTCACCTCCTCCTCGGATTTCTTCTCCTGTGCCTCATCCTTTTCCTTTTTTTCGTCTTCCTCTACCTTTACCAGCTTTGAGAATGACATCACACGGTCATTCTTGGAAACATCAATGATCTTCGTTTGGTCCTCGGGAAGCTTCAGGGTCCCGTCCGCTCTGTCCAGCAGCTTTCTCCGGTAATCCAGAAGCACCTCCCTGTTAAAGCTCCCCTGCTCCTGTGATGCAAGCAGCTTGTTCAGCTTTTCCCGGATCCCCTTTAACAGCTTTCTCTCATTGTCCAGGGCCTTTTGCTTGTTCGCTTCCTTTCTTGTCATAAAGATGAATAAAAAGGTCTTGGAGCTGTGATGGTTTAAGGTAGAGGCAGTCGCCCGGATCTCCGAATACTCTTTGATCTCCTTTAAGAGCTCCTTCATTTCTCCCTGGATGAAGGGATTCTTCAGATCCTGCTCCGCCAAAGTCTTCAGGGACTGCTTTTTCTCCAGTCTCTTCTTTGTGGAAAGATCCCTGCGCTCCTCCTTCCCCAGCCGGAAGCTCTTCTTGCTGAAGCTTACCGCCTTCACGGGGACAGGCTCCTCATGCTCCCGTTTCCTGATCTTTTTGTCTGCCTTCAGCTTTCCCTTTGCCTTCGCCTTCTCAAGCTTCGCCGCCTTTTTCGCCTCCTTCACAAAGAGGTCGTTCAGATCCCCATAGGCCTTGTTGGTCTTGTGGGCGCTCCATTTCTCTGTTTCCGCCTGCTTTGCGATGCGCTCCTTCTCCTCAATGTATGCCTGGGTGATCTCCTTGGAGGGCATCACAGTAATGCCCAGCTTCTTCATTTCCGCTTTTGACAAAGTGAGCCTTTTGATCCTGCGCTCCGTCTGCACCCCGGCATCCATCTCCCTCCGGACAGGCTGCTGCTCAACCTGCTCCAGGGGCGCGTTTTGCTGCAGGAGCTCCTCCTGCATCCTTTGTTCCTGTTTCTGAAGTTCCTGACCTAATTCTGCCATAGATCAAACCCCCTCTCTGTACTGAACAACAAGTTTCCCTCTTGAAGCCGGGCGTTTCCCGGACATTCTGGTGAGAACACTCCGGATCCTGGAATCCTTTATCTCCGCCAGGACAAGAGTGTCATCGGAAAGCAGCTTTCTGCCCCTTTTGATGGAGGCAGAAAGCATCGCAAGAAAATGACGGATATTGTTTCCCTTATTGAACAGATACTCGATCCTTATGACCTTGCCGGGATACCGTTTGATGAGCAGGCAGCCCATGATCTCATTCCCGGGCCCCGGCACATAAACGGAAAGCTCCCTGTCGTACCACTCCCTCTGCTTTAACACCGGCAGGATCACATTTTTACCGCTGTTCTTTAAGCTCTCCAGCTCCCTTTCCAGCATGGAAAACCGGGCTGAGGTGATCTCCGAAAAAGGCCTCACAGGGGTTTTCTCCGCTTCAGGATCTTCGGAAAAATTCCCGGCCAGCTCCCCAAAGCGCACGGAATACACATCCGCCACATTCTCCCGCTCGGAAAACCCAAGGCTCTTTAAGCTCTCATGGAGATCCTCCGTCTCCTGATCCAGCCTGTAGCAGGCGGCGATCATCCCGTAGCCAGTGTCCTCTGCGATCTCCTGTGCTATTTTCAGAAACTCCTTCAGTATTCCCTGCTTCCGGAATGCTTCTTCGACATATACGTAGGATAACAGAAGGTTTCCATCCTGCGCTTCAAAGGCCGCAGCTCCCACCGGGCGCTTCTCCTCCACCGCCCCCAGCATCAGATCCGCATCCTCCCGCACATTCTCCGGCAAAACAGGCGCAAATGCCTCCAGATTCTCTTCCGTGATCAGTGTGATGATCATGCTCATTCCTCCCGGTATCCATGTATCAGCATCCTTCGGGCGTTTTCCCCCAAAGTCCGTTGGACCTCTTCAAAACTCTCTTCCTTTAACTCCGCGATCTTTTCCATGACCGCCTTCAGCTGCAGGGAATCCGGACGCCCCTCTGCCACACTGTGGATCCCGGTGCCTCCGAAGGGACAGTCCGTCTCCGCCACCAGATACTCCGCAGGGACTCTCCTGCAGACCTCCTTCAGCTTTTTCACGTTTTCCCTGAGGATCCCCGGTCCGATGCCGATGAGCCACCCAGCCTTTCCGTAGCAAACAGCTGTTTCCGCGGAGCCTGTAAACCCGTGGAGGATCCCCCTGATACGCGGACGCCTTTCGATTATACCATAAACCTTCGCCGCTGCTCCAACAAAATGCAGAACAGCGGGCAGATCGTATTCCTCACAAAGGGAAAGCTGCCGCAAAAACAGCTCCATCTGCCGGGCTCTTACGTCCTCCGTAAGCTGTTTCCCCCTGGGAAAATGAAGTCCCATCTCCCCTATGGCAGCGGGATGATACTTCTCGATCATTGCCCTGAGGGCTGCCAGATCCTTTTCCGGATCCTTCGGGAGGTACTCCGGGTGGATCCCCACCGCCGCATGGATCCGCGGAAAGGCATCCCCCCTGCCCTCAAATTGCTCTTTCATCATGCAGGCTGCAAGAGAGCTTATAAGATCATAGCCTGCCACCAGCACATCTCCTATGCCCCCCTCCCGGATCCCCATAAGGACCCGGTCCTGAAAGGGGGCGTAGCTTGCATGGTTGTAGTGGGTGTGGGTGTCAAATAAGCTAAGCTCCATCCTCAGGAGATCTCCCCCCTCAGATACTTCTTTATGGTGTCCGTGATGGCATCCGAGGCTGACAGGAATTCCTCGTGATGGGCCCTGATAAAAGAGGTATCCCCCCGTTCCGCCGCCTCCTCCAGCGCCCTTGCCTGCTCGGACAGCCCTTGGGCCCCGATCATCCTGGCGTTTGACTTCATCGCATGCACCAGGATCTCGTAATCGTGCCAGCTGCTCTCCACATACATCGTGTCCAGGTTGTCCAGCTTTTCCCTTTCGGTATCGACAAACTCCGTCAGCATTTCCGCATACAGGTCCTTGTCATTTGCACAGTAATTCATGCCGCTTACCAGATCGATGCCTGCTGCCATGAGGCCTGCCCCCTCCAGATGGGGCGCCTCCTCCTGATTTGTCTCATCATCCTCCTCCGGAAAGAATTCCAGGATCTCCGGCTCTTTTTTCGGAGGCCGGCTCTCCTCCTCTTCCTCCCCGTAGGCTTCCTCCGGCAGATATTCCTTCAGCTTTTCCACCAGCTTTTTGATCTCGATGGGCTTGGAAAGATAATCATCGAAGCCGGCTTCCAGATAGGCTTCCCTGGCGCCCACCACGGCGTTTGCCGTCAGGGCGATGATGGCGGTGCCCTCCGGCACCAGTGCTTCCGCCTTCAGTCTCTTTAAGGTCTCCACGCCGTCCATCCCCGGCATCATATGATCCAGGAACACGATGTCGTAGCGGCGCTCCTTCATATACCGGATCGTCTCCGCCCCGGAGACAGCCTTGTCCGGCCGGATGGCACAAAGCTTTAAGAGATTGGCAGCCACCTTCAGGTTCATATCATTGTCGTCCACCACCAGGACCTTCGCCTTCGGGGCTTTGATCATCTCCTCCTGCTTTCCCCTGCGGATCACGGAAAGCAGCCGTTTCTGATAATCTCCGATGGGGGTCTCATCCGCGATCTGCTGGGAAACCACAAAGGAAAAATCGGAGCCCTCCCCATAGGTGCTGTCCAGCTCCAGCCTGCTGTCCATCAGCTCCAGAAGGCTTGTCACGATAGACATTCCGAGGCCCGTGCCCTCAATGCTGTGGTTTCTGATCTCGTCCAGCCGCTCAAAGGATTCAAAGAGCTTGTCCCTGTCCTCCGCCTTAATCCCGATGCCGGTGTCCCGGACGCTGACCCGGAATGTCACCAGATGATCCGTCTTCTCCTCCACATGGATCGCAAGGGTCACACTGCCCTTTTCCGTGTACTTCACCGCATTGGTCAGAAGATTATTGATCACCTGGGAAAGCCTGATATCATCCCCGATGAGCGCACAGGGAAGCTCAGGGTCCACATTCAGGAAAAACGCCAGGCCCCTGGCATCCGCTCTCTGCAGAATGGCGGTGGACAGATCATTGATAAAGGAGGCCGTGTCATAGCGCACCGGCACGATATCCATCTTGCCGTCCTCGATCTTGGAAAAATCCAGAATGCTGTTGATCAGGGACAGCAGCGTATTCCCCGCGGAATCAATGCTCTCCGCGTAGGAGAGGATATCCTCATTGTCGGACTCCCTGAGGATCATCTCATTCATCCCCAGAACCGCATTGATGGGGGTCCGGATCTCATGGGACATCTGGGCCAAAAACCTGCTCTTGGCCCGGTTTGCGATCTCATAACGGGTGACTGCCTCCGCCTCCTCCGTGACATCCACGAACACGCACAGGAAGCAGAACACCTCATTGTAGCTGTCCTTGATGGCGCTTATCCTGACGGAATACACCTTGGTCTTGTCCCTGCTGAACAGCCTGGTGCTGAAGATATCATCCTCGGAGACCTCGGACATTTTCACCGCATCCTCTCTGGAGATGTCAAAGAGCTCTTCCAGACCGCAGCCATACAGGGTGCGTTCCCCCGCCAGCTTTCCGGAATACCGGTTCAGCATGGCGATCTTCCTGTCCGTGTCCAGAACAATAACACCTGCTTCGATAAAGTCAAAGAGCCGGTCCCGGATATTCCCCATGCGGATATCAAAGAAGCCCAGCTTTGTGGCCCCATACCACATGAGAATGCCGCACAGGGCCGCTCCGATGCCGGAGGTGGGCACTGCCGCTTTGCCGATGAAGGGCAGATAGGTGTCCGGGATGGCAAAGAACAGGATGCCGAAATTGGCCACAAACACCTTATACAGAAAGCTCCGCATCCTTTGCACTTTGCTGTTCTTCAGCCAGATGATCCCCAGGCAAAACAGCGTGGAAAAGGACAGGATCACATATACGCTGTGCACAGACCTGTTGAAGACGCCGGCAGGAGAAGGATCCGCCATCCAGGTGGTCCATCCGCCGATCCTCACAAACATGTCCACATTCTCTCTGCTGAAAAACCACAGATCCACGGCTCCCGCAAGGATGGACAGGAGCTTGATGAGCTTAGAAGCCTGTTTGCTGATGCCGGAGATGTCCGTGATCAGAAAGGTCTCCGTGATCAGAAAGGAAACGACTCCCACGTCTCCCAGCTTCCGGAAGAGATTGCAGAGCCCAAAGTCCTCACAAAAGCCGATCAGGCCGAAAAACAGACACCAGACCGCCGATGTGATGCCATAAGAAAATATGATAAAACGGATATTTCCCGAAGCTTCCCTGTTTCTGATCAAAAAGCTGATGCCGCAGACCGCCGCCACAGTCCCGGCGATCAGCAGAAGACAGTTCACGATCCACATTCCGGTATTTCCTCACTCAAAGCATTCACGCTACTCTTCGCGCATCCTGTATTCCGTATCCTCATCGATCATTTCCAGCATGATCTGTGCGAACCGGGGATCAAACTGGGTCCCCGCTCCCTTTTCGATCTCTTCTCTCACGATCCCCTGGGGAAGAGGGTCTCTGTAGCTTCTGCGGCTGGTCATGGTGTCATAGGCATCCGCCACCGCGATGATCCTGGCTTCCACCGGGATATCCTCCCCCTTCAGCCCGTCGGGATAGCCAAGCCCGTCGTATCGCTCATGATGCCACCTGGCGCCGTTGGCAAGCCTCGGCATTTCCCGGATCTTCCCCAGAATCCTTGCGCCCAGCACAGGATGGGTCTTGATGAGCTCGTATTCCTCATCCGTGAGCCCGGATGGTTTATTGATCACGGCATCGGGGATCCCGATCTTTCCCACGTCATGCAAAAGCCCCATCATGTATACGGCTTCCACCTCCTCAGAGGGGTATCCCGCCCGTCTGGCGATCTCCCTGGAATATTCCGCCACCCGGCCGGAATGACCGTTGGTGTAGGCGTCCTTGGCGTCAATGGCGGAAGCCAGGGAAGAGACCACGTGTACGAACAGCCTCTGGTTTTCCCTGGTCTTTTTTTCCACCTCATTGGCCAGATTTCTCTGCAGGTGGTCCAGATCGATCATATGGCGCACCCTGAGGGTCAGCACCTCCGGCACAAAGGGCTTTTTAATGAAGTCCATGGCTCCCAGGCTGAGCCCCTTCACCTCCGTGCCTTCCTTGTCGTCCGCCGTCAGAAAGATCACCGGGATGTTCCTGCCCTTCTCCAGCGTTCTCAGGGCGCTTAAGGTCTCAAAGCCGTCCATTTCCGGCATCTTCACATCCAGAAGGATCAGGTCCGGGGTCTCCTTCTCCCGGATATAGTCCAGAAGAGCATACCCGGACTTCATGGCCGTGACCCGCATCTTCGCCTTGCTTAAGATATGGCCCGCCATTTTCAGGTTTGTTTCGTCATCATCCACCACCATCACCCAGTCTGCCATGCTCACCTCCGTCTTATGGATCTGCGATCTCCTTCAGGCTCTGCACAAGATCCCTGTACTCCGTCAGGAACACGGGATAATTTCCTCTGATATAGTCCGCCTCCTGCTTCTCCGCCGCATTCTCCAGCTTCAGGGCCCGCTCGGAAAGTCCCGATGCCCCTATGGTCTTGGAGGTGCTCTTTAAAGCATGGATCCCCACTTCAAAGTCATGCCATTCACCGCTTTGAAAGCTCTCGTTCAATTCCGCTGTCTTCTGCTCATGGGTAATCACGTAATCCCCGATCATTTCCAGATAAAAACTCTGATCACCTCCGCAATAGCGGATGCCGGCCTCCGTATCCAGCCCCAGGGCTTTCAGCTGTTCCATGGGATCTTCTGAGCCGGATGCCTCCGGCTTCCCGGCGGCTTCTTCCTCGGATCCATCCTCCTCGTCGGGAGCAAATTCGAAGATCTCTTCATCATTTTCTTCCTTCTGTTTCCCCTTCACGGCACTGTCAATGATATCCGCCGGGAGCCAGTGCCTTAAGAGGTTCTCCAGCTCACCCAGCTCAATGGGCTTGGAAAGATAGTCGTCAAAGCCTGCTGCAAGGTACTGTTCCCTGGCGCCGATAATGGCATTGGCAGTGAGGGCTGCCACTGCGGTATCATCAGGCAGAAGCTTTTCCTTTTCCATGAGCGCAAGGGTTTCCGTGCCGTCCAGCTTCGGCATCATATGATCCAAAAGGATCAGATGGTAATGCTCTTTCTTCACCCATTCCATGGCTTCATATCCGGAGGATGCAAGGCGGGGTGTGATCCCGAAAAGGGAAAGGAGATTCGCCGACACCTTCAGGTTCATCTCGTTGTCATCCACCACCAGGACCTTCGCCTGTTCGGCTCTTATGGTCTCAGTCCTCTCCCCGTTACGGATCATGGCCTGGTTTGCTGAATAATCCCCGATGGGGGTTTCGTCCACGATCCCCTGGCGGATCACGAAGCTGAATACGGAGCCCTTGCCGTATTCGCTTTTCAGCTCTATATGACTGCCCATCATCTTCAAAAGATTCGTCACGATGGACATCCCAAGCCCCGTTCCTTCGATGCCGTGATTCTTTACTTCATCCAGCCGCTCAAAGGATTCAAAGAGTTTTTCCCTGTCCTCATCCTTAATACCGATACCGGTGTCCTCCACTGCCACATAGAGGCCGATCTCCTTCCCCTCCTGTCCCTTTTTTCCGAGGATCAGACGGACACTGCCGGAATCCGTGTATTTCACGGCATTGGTCAGAAGATTCAGGATGACCTGGGAGAGCCGGACATCATCGCCATAGAGCCTGGAAGGAAGGTTATGATCCACCTCTGCGGAAAACTCCAGTCCCTTGTCCTTCGCCCGCTGCAGCACTGACGCCACAAGAGAGTTTATCATGGCTGCAGTCCCGTATTCCACGGGAACGATCTTCATCTTCCCTTCCTCGATCTTGGAAAGATCCAGGATGCTGTTGATCAAAAACAGAAGGGTCCGGCCCGAATCCCGGATGCTGCAGGAGTATTCCAGGATCTTCTCATCCTCCGACTCTCGTAAGATCATCTCGTTCATTCCCAGGATCGCATTGATGGGGGTCCGGATCTCATGGGACATATTGGAAAGGAAGGAGGATTTTGCATCACTGGCCGCCATTGCCCGTTCCGACACGATCAGCAGCTTTTCCCTGTCATCTCTGGCTTTTTTAGAGCGGATCATGATCACTGCCAGAGTCAGGATCAGGAGCCCCATAACGATAAGGAACAGGAAGATGTTCAGGAAGATGATGTCGGTGAATTCCTGACTGATGGAAGTGGGCTTGCTTCTGACCACAAGATACCACCCCAGGTATTCCACATATTTTGTGACGGAGAAATCGCCGTTGTCCAGAATCCGGTAGGTATATCTGTCCGTTTCATCCTCGCTTAAAACCTCCGGATCCAGCCAGGCGTTCTCGATATTGATATCCTCGGTGTCCACCTGCACAAGGCCGTCCCCGTCCACCAGATTGACCTTCACATTATATTCCTGCTCACAGGTGGTAAAGAGGTCCTGAAGGCTGGTCATTACAACGCCCACGCCGCATACCCCAAGGAGCTTTCCCTTCTCATCCTCGATACGGGCGTTGACAAAAACCGTCCAATTTCCCTGGTTTACCTCATCGGTGTCCACATCCAGATCATAGGGCTTGTTCATTTCCACAAACAGGGAGTACCAGATATCATGGGGATCCGTCTCCGGTCTTACCACCTTATTGAACCCCTCATAGGTATAATAACGTCTGCTGTTTTCAGATACGAGAAAGACCGAATCGTAGTGCAGTCCCTCCTTCATGCTGTTCAGATAGCTCTGCATGATCCGCACGGCTTCTTCTTCCGAAAGCTCATCCTCCCGCATGAGAAAATCCGAGAGGAACTTATCGCAGGCCATGGTCTGGGAGACGGTAATGGGTTCGTTTAAGCTGCTGGAGATGAAATCATAGATGCGATAGGTCAGCATCGTATCGATCTCCTTTGTGTTCTCTCTCGCAAGCATTGTCAGAGAGTAGATGGAGACCACGATGGCCAGAAGAAAGCTGATAAAGACCGCAGCAAAGACAGGGAACATCCCCCTGTCCCTGCTGTTTGAGAGCACCTGTTTCTTTTGTACTTCCATAGAGCAAAACCTCAATAAACCAAAGCATTAGTATACACAAGCAAAACCGGCGTATGTGCATACTTATGATTAGTTTATCGTGATTGCCTACGGATTGCAATCCATATATTCGTCGCAGAAATGACTGAGATATCGTTCGATCACGGCAAGGATCTCGTCCTCGCATCCGGGCTGTCTGTCCGCCTTCGCCATCATGATGACCACGGGAGCCGTGGTCTCCATGGCCAGCATCTCGGGATCATCCTTCTTAAAGAACCCCTCCTCCATCATCCCGCGGATGATCTTCACATACATCCTCTGAAGCCCGTCCACCTGATGGCTGGTGGTGATCTTTGCAAGTCTCTCATTCCGGAACTGTTCCTGGACCAGAAACATCCGGATCCGCCGGATCATGGGATCCTTCATGGAGAATTCGATCCTTCCCAGGGCCTGGCGGACGAATTCCTCCTTGCTTTTGGGAATGGGGCCCAGATTATCCTCGGAGCCGAAGGTCTCGTTATACCGTTCCTCCGCCTTATCGATGAGGCTGTTCAGGATATCCTCTTTCCCTTTGAAATGCTTGTACAGCGACGGTCCCTTGATGCCGACCCGCTCCGCTATCAGATCCACCCCCGTTCCGTTATAACCTCTCTCCGCAAACAGTGCCAGGGCTTCCTCCAGGATCCGTTCTTTTGTTGACATCTTCATTTCCCGCTCTGCCATCAGCTTTCCCTGCTTTCTTCCGTAAAATCCGTGTCCATTACCGCCCGGATGGTGTATTCCGGGAATTCCTTCTGAACGCTGTCTAAGACCTCCCGGAACACCTGTGCACGGCCTTTGGCATC
>CAMNLO010000001.1 GCA_946543095.1 uncultured bacterium | reverse complement strand
CCATTGATGCGTATGACTCCATGATCGAAGGATATGAGCTGGAGGAAGCCGCATAAATCGTACTATTCGTTAAACAAGGGTTTTGCGAATAGCTAGGCTTCTTCAGCACCAATAGTATCCTTCCGAATCCACGCCGAATACACACCTGCAAGCGGGATTTAAGCACTCATAACCGGCAAGCCGAACGCTGTTATCCAAAACGAAAGGATTGAAGCTACATTTCGTATCCGCCCCACATCTTGGACACACAATTTCCCAGCCTGCTGCCCATCCGTCATCCTCCACAAAACCTCCTGCTACTTTCTCAAGCTGATCATCGCTTAGCTTCTGTCTGCCCGTCACCCTGCGCTCGATCTTCCTTGCGTTTTTTAACAGATCCTTTCTTTCGTCCATTTGGTTTTCCGCCTTTCCTTTATTGCTGCCTCGACCCTAAGATATTGATCCGTTTGTTTTTGACGAATTCTTCAGCTCCATGTTGACAATGATGATCCCCAGGGAGACCAGGATCAGTGCCGCCAGGCCCACAAGGGAAAAGGCTTCGTTCTTTTCTCCCAGAAACACTGCGGAGAGTAGCACGCCGAAGACCGGGTTGATAAAGCCCAGGATCGCCACCCTGCTCACCGGGTTATGGGCCAGCAGCACGCCCCAGAGGGTGTAGGCTCCGGCGGAGATAAAGCCCAGATAAAGAAGGTTCAGGATGCATGCGGAGGAGCTGATCTCAAGCCGTCCCCCCAGCAGGATCCCGATGACAAACAGGATCACACCGCCCACGAAGAACTGATACCCGCTCAATACCACAGGGTTTTCCTTTCTGGAGAAGATCTTGATGGTGCAGCCGGAGGCGGCGTAGAACAAAGTGGCGATGAGCATGGAGCCCTCTCCCGCCATGGTGATCCCTCCGGAGAACAGGGCACTCCCCCCTCCTCCCAGGATCAGGATGATGCCCAGAAAGCCCAGGACGCAGCCCAGCATTTTCCGAAAGCTCAGGGATTCCAGCCGGAACACGAAGACCGCCATAAGGATCGTGAAGAAATTGCCGGCGGCATTGATGATGGAGCCTCTGACGCCGCTGGTATTGGCCAGGGCCGTAAAGAAAAAGTAATACTGCCCCACGGTCTGAAGCATGGCCAGGATAAAGATCATGCCCCAGGAGCTTTTTTTCGGGATCAGAGGCTTTCTTGCGATCAGGGAGCCGAAGACAATGGTCATGATCCCCGCGCAGATAAAGCGGACTCCCGCCAAAAGGATCCTGGAGGCGGTATCCTCCGGACCGATCCCGAAGAGTTCATAGGCGATCTTTATGGCCGGTGTGGCGCTCCCCCAAAGCACACAGCAGAATACCGCTGTGAGAAAGGTGATGGGGAAAAAGGCCCAAAGATCGCGTTTCTGTTCCGTTTCCTGTTCTGTTGTCATTTGTCTCCTTTCAGTGCGTGCGAATCATCCCAGCTGCTTTTTCAGATATTTCAGAAGATCCTCTCTGGGAGTGGATTTCAGGATATAGCCTGCAGGCTTCAGCTCCATGACCCGGCTGACGGCTTCCTTGGTGCCAAGGCCCGTTAAGAAGACCACGGGAATATGCTCGGTCGCAGGCTCCTGACGCAGCATCTGCAGCACCTGGGGGCCGTCCACCACCGGCATTTCGTAGTCCAGCAGGATCAGATCCACCTGCTCTCCTTCCTTGACCTTCAGCAGAAAGCTGATGGCCTGCATCCCTGCGGTGACGATATCCACCCGGTAATACTCCTTGATCCATTCCCGGACCATTTTGGCGTAGGAAGGGTCGTCGTCCACAACGAGGATCCTCTTTTTCTTTATGGTGTAGAGAGCGTCCTTGATGCCGGCAAGCTTGTCCACCAGCCGCACGAAACGGTCCATATCCAGAGGGCGGTCCACCCATTCGTAATCGTTGATCCGGGGGAGGCTTAAGGAAAGGGCGTCATGATATTTCGGCTCGCCGATGAAAAGAAGCCTGCTCCTGCCCTCTTCTATCATATCGATCACCCTGGAAAGGGCAGAGACCTTCAGCTCGTCATCCGCGATATCCCCCGGCAGATAGGCGACGAACAGGGCTGTCCTTGAGGCATAGCTGCTGATGCCGGAAAAATCATCGGAGACGATCCGGACATTGTAGCCCCGCTCCGTCAGCTTGTTTTCGATCCCCTTTGCCACTACGCTGAACTGGTACATCAGGAGCACCACGCTTTTGTTCATGACAGCCATTTCATATTCCTCCCAGTGTATGATGTCGCGATACACGGATTGCTGCACTGCTTCGCAGCTCCCGCAATCCGGCAACCACTCATGATCCGCTCATTTTGGAAGCGAACCTGTTCGCTATGCACAATAATGGCTGCCTGCTTATATTGTACATCAATCCATACCCATAAATACAGCCCTTGCTGCTTCTTTCTGGATATCGGGGTCATAGGAGAGTAAGGGCGCGATCTCCTTCCCTCTGATCCTGCGCGCCACATAGTTTTTCGTCAGCTTAACGATCAGGGGCGTAAGGACGATGATCCCCATCAGGTTCGGGATCATCATCAGTCCGTTAAAGGTGTCGGAGATATCCCAGGCCAGATTGGATTCCATGATGGCGCCGAAGATGATCAGCACGATAAAGATCAGGCGGTAGATCCTGGCGCAGACGACGCCCAGAAGGTATTCCGTGACCTTTGCGCCGTAATAGGACCAGCCCATGACCGTGGTGAAGGCAAAAAGGGTGATGGCAATGACCACAAACCACTCTCCCGGGCGGCCCAGCACGCTTCCGAAGGCCTTTGCCACCAGCGTGGCGTCATTGACCCCTTCCGCCACAAGGCCTGTGTTTAAGTCCACGGCACCGGAGCTTAATACTACGACAGCAGTCATGGTGCAGATCACAATGGTGTCCAGGAACACCTCCGCGATCCCCCACATGCCCTGACGCACAGGCTCCCTCACGCTGGAATTGCTGTGGACCATAACGGAGGAGCCAAGCCCCGCTTCGTTGGAAAAGACTCCTCTCTTGCAGCCGTTCTTGATGGTGTTAAAAGCCAGCTGTACCGCGCTCCCCGCGGCCCCTCCCTGTATGGCTGAGGGGCCTAAGGCAAACCGGAAGATCGAAGAAAACACCAGAGGCAGCGTCCTGATATGCAGCAGGATTACCACGGCACAGCCTGCGATATAGGCGATGGACATCACCGGGATCAATATCTCGGACACGGCGGAGACCCGCCTGAAACCGCCCGAAATGATGACCGCCGCCAGAAGCATCAAAATCAGCCCGATGAGCCAGTTTGCCTTCGGCGCGCCAAGGAACAGCTCTTCCGTGGCCCCGGCAAAGAAGGCGGACTGGAAATTCAGCACGATCTTGTTGATCTGGGCCATATTCCCGATCCCGAAGGAGGCCAGGACCGTAAAGATGCAAAACAGCACGCCCAATAGCTTCCCAAGCCGTTTGCAGCCCCTGATGGAGCCAAAGCCGTCCTGGAGGTAATACATGGGGCCTCCGGACCAGGCCCCCTCGGAATTCCTTCGTCTGTAATACAGGCCAAGGACGTTTTCCGAGTACTTCACCATCATGCCGAGGAAGGCCGCCACCCACATCCAGAGCACGGCGCCGGGCCCCCCCAGGCGGATGGCGGTGGAGACTCCGGCGATATTGCCCGTTCCGATGGTGGCGCAGAGAGCCGTGCAGAAGGCGCGGAACTGGGACAGCGCGCCGGCGTCGTTGATAATGCGGCCTTCGGTGTTCATAATGGAGAAGGTCTTCGTCCACCAGTGCATAAGATGGGTAAGCTGAAAGACGCCTGTGATCAAAGTGCAGATCAGGCCTGTTCCCAGAAGGAGGGCAATGCCGAAGGTTCCCCAGGCGAATCCGTTTACAGCGTCATTGATCCGTATTACGGTTTCCATTGTATTATCCGAATATCTCGCAGTACACTAAGGTCTGGTTGACAAGCTGGTAGGCCACTTCCCCGAAGGTCACGGGTCCGACATAGGGCAGGATCTTCTTTCCGTTCAGATCAGCGCTCTGGAAATTCCTGATGCAGTTGCAGGAAAATACGGGCTTTCTGTCCTCGGCAGCGTGAACGCTCTTCAGGAACTCCTCCTCGTAATCCTTCACGGGGACGGCAAAGCGGTATTCGATGTTCTTGAACACCGGGGCGAAAAAGTCCACGACGCCGTTTTCCACGGCCTTGATGGAGGTGTTGATATAGGAGCCGTTGTGGTCTGCCACCAGAGGCAGCTGGGGATCGATCCCCTTCTTTACGAGAAACTCCGCCAGGTTGACCTCCTGGCCGTTGATGGTGCATTTTCCGGCGCTCAGGTCGTTTTCGGGGAACCGGATCACGGGATCCGTCTTGTCATCCGTGAAGATATTGATCATGTTGACCATGGCGGATTTTCCCTCGGGGAGCCTGATGTACATGACCACAGCCTTGTCCGTGTAGGCTTCGCCCGTGGTTCCGTCGTAGACCTTCGCTTCTCCCGGAAGATCCAGGTCATAGCCGGAGATCCAGCCGATGATGGGATGCATTAAAAGCTCCTCCACGTCCGGCGCTTCCTTGGAGTATTTGGCCGCCACTGCTGAGCTGAAGGGCATGATCAGAAGAGTCAGGCCGTTGTCAAAGCATTCCTCCACGATCTGGAAGACATTATATTTTCCGTAGACCGCGATCCGGGCTTCCACTCCGAAATCCATCTCCGTGATCAATAACTTATCCTTCGTCATGATCCCGCCCTCTTCGCTGATAAAATAGGGGGTGGTACCGCCGATCCAGTTTCCCCTGGGGAGCTGATCGAGCAATGTCTCATCCGCAGCGATATGGAGCGGTTTTCCTTCTTTTATCATTGCAATTGCCTGTTCCAGTGTAACGAGCATTTTGATACCTCCTGATTGTTATAATTTCCCGGTGATCGTCTGCATTACAGGGCGGCGATATTTGCCAGATCCACCTTGGCCACAATAGGGTACTTCTTCAGAAATCCCTCCATTTCCGTCATGCAGGCGTCCATATTCCCGGGGTCTGCCTGCAGCTTTCTTTGCAGATTGGAGATCAGCATATTGAACGCCAGATTCGTCGAAGTGTACTTCAGTTCTCTCCGAAGGATCTTCATGACCTTCTCTCTTGCATTTTCATTCATAGAGCTTTCTTTCCTTTCTGAATTGCTTATTGCTGTTTACTGATGATTTCCCAGGACTTCCAGCAGACCGTCATAGTCCAGGCTGTCTGCTTTCTCGCGGATAAGAGCAAAGGTTTCCTTTTCCCTGTCGGGAATGGCATAGTCCCCGATCTCCTGCATGATCGCCTCCACCTGATCACAGTCCATGGCTTCCGCGGCTTCCTTTAAGCCTTCATAAACGCTTTCCATCAGGAAATCATCCGCGACAGGTTTTCCGGTGTCTTCCTCATCTCCTTTCGTTTCCTCCGAAAATGCCGGCGCAAGGGCTTCTCTGAAGCTGAGATATTTTTCCATCGCGGGGTTATGGTTTTCCCGGATGTACCGGGTGTCCGATGCTTTTCCGGCCATTTCCAGCTGCTCGGCCATCTCCCCTAACTCCATGGCTCCCACAAGTCTGGCGGAGCTCTTTAAGGCGTGGATCTTAATGGTGTAGTTCGCCCAGTCACCAAGCTGATAGCTGTTTTCCAGTTCCGCAAATTTATCCTCTATGGAATCATAGAATATCTTAAGAACAGCTTTGAAGGCATCCTCTGAGCCGCTGTTCTTTATGGCGATATCAGGGTCGATACAGGGGATCTGCCTGTACCAGGGGGCGTCTTCGGGTTCAGGCGCGGGAGCGGTATCTTCAAATGACCCTGCATCCTCCTCAGGGAAGGCCGTCTCTTCGGGAAGCTCCTCAGGCTGCTCCTTAGCTGCTTCTTCCGCTGCTTTACTCTCCTCCGCGGTGATATCGCCGATGAAGGAAGCGATATTATAGGACTTGTTGGACTTTAAGAAATATAAGATCCCGAAGGTCCCCGGGCCGCAGTTGGAGGAAACGGCGGCGGAAGCCTGCTGGAACACCACATGTTCAAAGTAGGCTGTCTTTTTCAGCTCTTCTTCGATCCAGGCAAGGGTCTCCGTGGGCACATCCGCATAGGTAATGAACACTATTTCGGAATCCGGGATGGTGTCCACGGGGATGGCCCGTTTGATATAGTTTCTGTAGGCGGTCCTGGTCCTGCCGGCCCAGATCCCGCTGATGCCCACCTTATCGTTCTGGATCCTGAGGGCCGGATGGAGATTCAGGGCTTTTGCGATCTTGTGAAAGCGGTTGTTCATAAGCCCTCTTTTGGCCATAAACTCCGTGTTGTCAATGATAAAGCTGCACTTTAACCGGCGCTTCATCACTTCCAGCTCCGATACGATATCCGGCACCGCGGTGCCCTGCTGCGCCAGCTTGCAGGCGATCAGCACCAGAAGCCCGGTGGCGCTGGAGAGACATTCGGAGTTGATAACAGTCACATTGTCGAAGGAGCGGGCCGCCTCGCCGGCGATCCTAAACTCGGAGCTCATGCTGGTGGTGATGGCGATATGGATCAGGTGGTGAGTGTTCTTCAGCGCGTTCGCGAAGAACTCCGTGTATTCCGCTTCGCTGGGAGGCGCGGAGATGGCGTCTTTTCCCAGGCCCACATGGCGGATCATTTCGTAGGCGTCCAGGTTTACGCCGTCCTTGAACACGCCCTTCTCCGTGCGGATCGTGAAGGGGATGATGGGGATGTTCAGCTTCCGGATGACGGTTTCGGGCAGGTCGCACATACTGGAGGCGGTGATGATCACAGGGGCCTTTCCGGCGAATTTGTCGGAGGTGCGGATCTCCCTGTCGTCCCCCATCATCACATTCCTGAGAATGATCTTTTCGTTGGAGATATGGCGGATCAGAGTCTCCTCCATGGCTTCCCCGGAAACGGGCTTCACCAGATAGCCGTCAAAGCCCGCCCTGTTGTAGAGCTCCCTGTTGTCGCTTCCTGCGTTTGCGGTGAGCACGATAACGGGGGTGTTGCGGTTAAGCCCTCCCTCCTGGCTGCGCAGGGCCTCCAGGCATTCGATGCCGTCCATCTCGGGCATCAGGTGATCCATGAAAATGGCGTCGTAATGCGCCTTCAGGCACATATTCAGCGCTTCCTCGCCGTTTCGTGCCTTGTCGATGGCCATATCCGTGTCTTCCAGAAGTCTGGCTTCCACCTCCAGGTTCATCTCGTTATCGTCCACGATCAAAATCCTGGCTTCAGGCGCAAGGAAGCTGCTTTCGTAGATGGTGTGCTTTACGATCTGCTGGTTGTGGATATTCAGCTCGCCGACCTTGTTGTGGTCGGAGACCTTCTGTTTGATCCTGACCGTAAAGGTGCTTCCTTCGCCGTAGATACTGTTGACAGTGATGGTTCCGTTCATCAGCTCCACCAGCTGCTTCACGATGCTGAGGCCAAGGCCGGTGCCTTCGATATGTCTGTTCCTGCTTTCGTCCACGCGCTTGAAGGAATCGAAGAGGTAAGGGATATCCTCTTTCTTGATCCCCATGCCCGTGTCCGTGATGGAGATCCATAATTCCACGATATCCTCGCCGGTCTCCCGGCTTTCGATCCGAAGCTCCACATGGCCGTCCCGGGTATATTTGATGGCATTGTTTAACAGGTTGATAATGATCTGCTTGATGCGGACCTCGTCGCCGTAGAGCACCACCGGAACCTCAGGATCCACGCTGATTTCAAACCCCAGGCCCTTATCCTCCGCACGGAGCCACATCATGTTCACCACCTCGGAGAGCATATCCCCGACCCGGTAGTCCACGGGAATGATGTCCATACTGCCGGCTTCGATCTTGGAGAAATCCAGGATGTCGTTGATCAGGGAAAGCAGCATCTTACCGGAGCCCTGGATCCCGGAGGCGTCCCTTACGATCTCATCCGTGGCGTACTGGTCCCTTAAGATCAGCTCGTTTAAGCCCAGGATGGAATTGATGGGAGTGCGGATCTCATGGCTCATGCTGGAGAAGAACCGGTTCTGGGCTCTTGTCAGCTCCTCCGCTCTCTTCGCCTCTTTCTTTGCCCTCTCGTTCTCCTCCGCAAAGAGGCGTCCCTGGACCCAGGTCATGATAAAGCACAAAACGCCCACCAGCACAAGAGAGATAAAGGAATCAATGTGGAAGAACCGCTGGGAATGGCGGTAGATCCACCAGGGACGGAAATAATTGCAGAGATAGCAGCCCAAAGACAGCAGGGTGATCAGCGCGAACATCACATTCCGCCAGGTGCCGTGGAGCACCAGGCCCACATACATGAAGGCGAAGATGATCCAGATCACACCGCCGCCCTTTAAGCCGCCGCCAAAGAAGAAGAGCCCCGGAATGATGATAAACACCAGTCCCAACACCGTGATCCGGATGGCCAGCTTCAGCTTGTTGAATCTCAGGCAGATGATGGCAAGGGCGGGCACAAAGATCAGAACGCCGATGATCAGGAAGATCTCCTGGGGATTTTCCTTTAAAATGATATCCCCGATCAGCGCGATGAACACTGTCACCTCTGACACAATGGAAAGGATCAGGTAGATCCTCTCGTCAAAATCCCGGTCGGGATCCCTGATCGCAGCAGCGTAAGATGCAATCCATCCCATCAGATCCATCTGGTTTCACCTCCTTCCGCCGCTGCAGAGCCGGAAAGCACACGAAGCATCACTCTCTCAAAATCAGCGATATTGATGGGCTTTGCGATAAAGCCGTCAAAGCCTTCTTTTAAGAACATTTCCCTGGCGCCGGAGACCGTATTGGCGGTCAGCGCCACGATAAGGACCTTCCTCTTCATGGCCTCCGCCTCGTCCCGGATCAGCCGCATGGCCTCCACGCCGTCCATTTCCGGCATCATATGGTCCATGAAGATCAGATCGTAATCATTTTCCCGGAACTTCCGGATGGCTTCCCTGCCGCCGCCGGCAGTGTCGATGATCATTTCGTAATCCTTGAACAAAGAGGCGGCCACCACCAGGTTCATTGGCTCGTCATCCACGATCAGGGCCTTCACCCCCGTAAACACAGGCTTTTCCGAAGAGGCGCTTTCGTCGATGTTCCTGGCGTCCCGCCCTTCGTTTAAGATCTTGATGATGGGATAAGCATAAAGCGGCTTGGGCAGCAAAAGCACTTTGCTGTTTTCGGGAAGGGTGAACTCAGGTCCCGCGGACACCGCCACCACGATGTCCTCCCTGGCCAGCTCCTCGAAATAGCCGCGGTTTTCCGTGTATTCCTCCTGACCCATGAACACATAGCTCACGTTCAGCTTTTCCTTCAGGCGCTCTACCTCGTACACCGTCTCCGCGGAATACAGCGGAACGTGCATCCCCCTGGCCAGGTTGGCGGCCATATTGCGGTAGAAATCCCTGAGCTTCGGAACCCTGTATTTATCCGGCCGCACATGGAATAAGACGGCCCCGTTAAAGCCGGCATCCAGAGTGAGGCATGGCGTTTTGTCCACGGCCTTTTGCGGGATGGTGACACGGATGGTGGTGCCGGTCCCCTTTTCGCTCTCGATCTTCACAAAGCCGCCCATTCTGTGGGCAAAACCGTAGACGATAAAAAGCCCTAAGCCGATGCCGCCGGTGCTGCGGTTGCGGTTTTTGTTTTCCTGATACATTCCCTCCCTGACGGCGCGCATGGCATGGCGGTCCATGCCGATGCCCGTGTCCGTCATCTCGATGCAGAGATTGACGCCGTATTCCCTGGGCTCCGTGTACATGTGCACATAAACGCCGCCCTTCCGGGTGAATTTTATGGCATTCTCCAGAAGATGGCGGAACATCTTATGGAGCTTTTTGATATCCCCCCGCATCATGGCAGGGACTCTCGGATCCAAATCCACCACCAGATCCAGATCCCCGGCGCTTTCGTTCATGCGGAAGCCGGTGACCACGTCGTTGATCAACGAGGTGCTCGTATAGTTGTCTTCTTCCAGGAAGATATTTCGTCTCTTACATTCCGTATAATCCTGGATGTCCTCGATCTGATTGGCGAGCCGGATCCCTGCGCTTTTAATGGAGACCGCCTCGTCTCCCACTCCCTTTTTGATCAGAAGATCCGACATGCCGCAGACCACGTTGACGGGGGTTCTCAGCTCATGGGAGATATTGGAGAGAAAGTCCTCCATGCTCAGGTCGTTGATGGCGATGCTCTTTTCCCTGGCCTTGTTTTCCTCCTCCGCCTCCAGATGGTCGTTAATGGTCCTGACACTGATGAAGTAGACAAGGATCACAATGCAGACATGAAGCAGGATGCTGGACACATTCGTCCTGTTATAGACCAGGGGCTCTCCTCCCGGAAGGTTGATCAGGTGGATGAACAGCAGGACAAAATATTCCGCAAGGATAAAGTTCATCATATAGACCCGGCCAAGGAGGGAGTAGGTCACCATGGCCAGCACCGACGCCAGGGCGATATCGAAAAAGCCGGTATCATGAACCCCCAGATAAAACAGCAGAAGGGCGGCATGGACGAAGTAGAAGAGCTTTTTGTGCTCCGGATCGATCTGTTCCGACAGATTGACCATCCAGGCAGCAGCCATGCCCACCATGATCACGGGAGGGACCCAGAATTCCCAGTGCATCAGCAGAGTTTCAACGATCAGGCCCGCTGACGCAAGGGTCACCAAAAAGGCGATGAATTTTTCATTATTTCGCTGATTCATAGTGGTCCTTCCTCAGAACGGAGAACGCATAGGACACGTTCATCCTGTTCAGATATCCGGTGTTCTCCCAGGCAGACATGATCCGCCGGATCACGCTTTCGGCATCCTCCTCCCCGAGCTGGGGCAGAAGCACAAAATAGCGGTTATGCAGCCATTGGAATATGATGTCCGATTTTCTCAGGGTGGCCTTTAATACATTCCCGAATTCCGAGATCATTTCTGTGTACAGGATCCCCTTTTCCTCTGAGGATAAGGTGAAGAGCAGCCTTGTGGCCACACCGCCGTACCGCAGCAGGAAGCGTTCGATATAGCGGTAGTTCCAGGCAAAGGCGTCCTGCCCCAAAAGCATGGCGCCGCTGCCCTCTCCACGCTCCGACATGATCTGAATGATGCGGGCCAGCTCGTGGTCCATATCCTCCACCGTGTCCCTGTTGACGGAATCCGGGTCATAGATCACAAAACCGTGTTTCCCGTTCCGTTTCACCTCATACAAAGCGTTGTCCGCGTACTGGAACAGGATCTGATAATCATTTGCTTCTTCGTTGGCTAAGGTCACGCCGATGGAGATGCCCAGCGGGATGCCGTGGTTTTCGCCCATCAGTTTTTCGGCTTCTTCCATCAGCGCGGCATTCAGTCTTTCCGAAAGGGAACGGATGGCGTCCGTTGAGGACACCCCACTCATAAAGATCATGAACTCGTCGCCGCCGATCCGGCAGGACACATCCCCGAAGCGCACGTTTCGCCGCACCACGCCCCCGAAGGCCACCAGGACCCGGTCCCCCATATCGTGGCCGTAGAGGTCGTTGACCAGCTTGAAGTTGTCCAGATCCAGTACCAGCAGCGCCCCGGGGTTCTTTTTGCAAAGCTCCGCCACCTTTTTCGTGCCGCTGGCTTTGTTCAGAAAGCCGGTGAGCTTGTCCTGGGTGGCCTCCTCCGTGAGGCTTTCGATCATCTTGCTGTTGACGATGGTGTTTTTGATCCGCTTGACCAGGATGTCTTCGTCAAAGGGCTTGTGGATAAAATCGGAAGCTCCTGCCTTCAGGCCCCTCCGCTCCGTTTCGCTGCTGCTCTCGCCCGTTAAAAAGATCACGGGAGTCCGGGGGCGCTCCGCCTTTTCTTCAAATACCCGGAGAGCCCGATAGGTCTCAAAGCCGTCCATTTCCGGCATCAGCACATCCAGAAGCACCAGGTCGGGATCGTTCTTTTCCACGAATTTTAACAGGTCTTTTCCCGAGCGCAGACAGCTGACCCGCATATCATACTTGTTCAGCATGTTTTTTGCGTTGGTCAGGCTTAAGGGCTCATCATCCACTACCGCGATCCAGTAACCCACTGTGTATATCCGTCTCCTTTATCAGCTTTGGGGCAGCAATTCCAGCACTCTGTCATAGTTATACTGTCCTGCCGCCTCCTGCAGTTTATGATATAATTCCGCATCCCTGTCGGGAATGCGGTATTCTTCCATTTCCGTAAAGATCGCTTCCAGTTTGTCGCAGTCCAATTCCGCCGCCGCCGCGCGAAGCTGCTCAAACACCGCCTGCATCAGGCTTTCTTCCGCCTCCGGCTTCCCCGATTTGTCCTTCTGTTCGGCAAACATGGGAGCCAGCAGTCTTTCGAAGCAGGCGAATTCCTCCATAAAGCGGGGGTGGTATTCACGGATATAATCCAGATCCCCTGCTTTTCCCGCATCCTCCAGACGCTGGGCTTCCTCGCCGAAGTCCAAAGCCCCGATGATCCGGGCGGAGCTTTTTAAAGCGTGGACCTTGATGGTGTAGTTTCCCAGATCCCCTTCGGCGTAATAGCGTTCCAGCTCCTCTGTCTTGTCGGGAATGGACTCATAGAACACCTTTAAAAGGGAACGATATGCGTCCACGGTTCCGCTGTTTTTCAGGCCTGCCTCAGGATCGATGGGGCTTTTCTCAAGGAGGGAAAAGGCCTCCGGCAGCCGTTCCTCACGCCTTTCGTCCTCTCCGGGCACATATTTCCGGACCAGCTTTTCGGGGAGCATCGCAAACAGAAGCTCCTCCAGTTTGTCCGTATCAATGGGCTTTGACAGATAATCATCAAAGCCGGCCTCCAGATAGGATTCCCTGGCTCCCGCAATGGCGTTTGCGGTCACGCAGACGGCAGGGGTTTTCCGGTTTGGATTCTCCCTGTCCCCCCGGATCTCCCGGAGGGTCTCGATGCCGTCCTTTTCCGGCATCATATGATCCAGAAACAGGAGGTCGTACATTTTTTCTTTTGTCAGGGCAATGCCGCCATCCCCGCTGTCCGCGGCGTCGGTGCGGACCTTTGTCCGTTTGATCAGGCTCTTGAACACCATCAGGTTCATGGGATTATCGTCCACCACCAGGATCCTGGCATCCGGCGCGATGAGCCGCTCTTTTTCCCTCTCATTTTCGATGGCCGCTTTATAGGCCGCCTGATAATCCCCCAGGGGCTCCCAATCCGTCACCTTTTGTTTGATGGCGCAGCTGAAGGTGGAGCCTTCTCCGTACACGCTCTTAACCTGAAGCTCGGAATCCATCAGCGAAAGGAGACTTGCGACGATGCTGAGGCCCAGGCCCGTGCCCTCGATATTGCGGTTTCTGCTCTCCTCGATCCGTTCAAAATGGGAGAACAGCCGCTGCATATCCTCCTCTTTGATGCCGATGCCTGTGTCGGAGACGGATATCTTTAACAGGATGTGATCCGGCTCCTCCGGGAGCTTCTCGCAGCTCATCCGCAGGGTCACGCTGCCCTCTCTCGTGTACTTGACTGCATTGGTTAAAAGATTGGCGCCGATCTGACGGATACGGATATCGTCGCCGTGGAGGAATCTGGGGATGTTTTCATCGATCTCCTGCTTCAGCACAAGGCCCTTGTCCTCTGCCCTGTTATGGATCAGATTGATCAGATCATTGACCATGGGGCCAAGGTCATAGTCCACGGGCAGGATCTCGATCATGCCGGACTCGATCTTGGAGAAGTCCAGGATATCGTTGACGATATTCATCAGGTTTTTCCCGGTGTCCCTGATGCCGGCGGAATAAGCCGTAACGGCGGGATCCTCGCTTTCCCGGAGGATCATTTCGTTCATGCCCAGCATGGCGTTGATGGGGGTCCTGATCTCATGGGACATATTCGCCAGGAAATCGCTTTTTGCCTGGTTCGCCGCTTCCGCCTCCCTGATCTTATAGGTCAGGGTCGCGGCCATGGTCTGGAGCGTCCGGGCCAGAACGCCCAGCTCGTCCTCTCTGTCCAGCTCCAGAGTTCCGCTGAAATCACCGTTCTGGTACCGGACAGCCGCCTCCGTGATCTCTTTCAAAGGTCTTGTGATGGAGCGGACCAGAAGTGTGCAAAAGCCGCCGACTAACGCCAGGGTGACCAGGAGAATCAGAAGAAACAGGACAATGGCGCGCTTTGTCTGCTCCTTCCGCTGGCCTTCGTACCATTCCTCGCTGAAATCCACGGCGATGATGCCCGACACTCTTCCGCCGGAATTAAATACGGGGCTATAGGCGCTGTAAAAGGTCCCCCAGGAGTCGGTGTAGGGCGTTTCATCCACGGAGGGGATTCCTTTGCTGGCCGCCACCAAAGCGTCTGTCCGCAGCACCTCCTCCCCAAATTTTGCAGGGTTATTCAACGCGGGATCCACTGTGAAGGTGAATCTTCCGTCCGGCTCTTCCCGGATGCCGTAGACATATTCCAATTCGATGTTGTCCCGGAAAATGGCCAGGGCGTTGTAGAGCCTCCGGAATCTGCCGGATTCCCTGTCGTCCGCGGTGATGGCCCCCAGATCATCCCCGTCCACAGAGCCGGCGGCGCAGTTTGCGATATCCAGCATCCGCTGCCTGGTGGAGGTCGTGATGGCATTCCGGGTCCCGATCAGCGCGGCAACGCTGACAGAGCCGGCGGAGAAAAATACCGCCAGCAGAACAATGGCCCATATTCTTATCGAAAGACTCTTTTTATGGTCTGCCATCAGGCTCCTCCGTGTCAGCTGATATGTGTAAATTTTCAGAATAATTGTACCACAAGTCATGTGCCCGATATAGAGAGAGTTTCAGAATGAAACGGCATTTTCCGGATTTTGATTGAATATTCCCTCCATACTGTTTATCCTAAGAGTAATGAGAGGATGTTTGAAAGAAACCGTAAAATATGTCTAATAATTTTGGGGCGATACTCCGCAGACTGCGGACCGAAAAGAATATGTCGCAGCAGCAGCTGGCGCAGCGGCTGTATGTAAACCGTTCCAGCGTGGCAAACTGGGAAAACGGCAGGAGGATCCCGGATATCATCCTGCTGACCCGTCTGGCCCAGCTTCTGCAGGTGGATGTGTCCGTGCTGACGGAAGCCATTGAGGAAAGCCCGGTATCTCCCGAGGTCATCATCGTGGATGATGAGCCGGTGCTTCTCTCCGGCGCCATCCCGATCCTGTCGGAGGTCATGCCCGGCGCCTCCATCACCGGCTTCTTAAAGGCTTCGGAGGCTGTGAAATACGCAAAGGAGAACATGGTCTCCATCGCGTTTCTGGATATTGAGATCGGCAAATCCAGCGGCCTGGATCTGTGCCGGGTCATTACGGAGATCAATCCCCTGACCAATGTGGTCTTTCTTACCGGTTATCCGGATTATGCCATAAAGGCCTGGCAGACCCCTGCCAGCGGCTTTCTCGTGAAGCCCCTGCATCCGGAGGATGTGAAGGAGCAGTTAACGAAGCTCAGGCACCCCGTCAAAGGATTGAACGAATGCTCAATCTGATCGATGTGCTCAATTTCGGGGTGGTGGTCTCCGGGATCACCATCGCGATCCTGGGACTCATCCTTTCCATCCGCGCCCAGTACATGGACCGGGAGGCCAAGGGCTTTTTCTTTGGGATCTTTTTCGTCATGATCCTGTATATCCTGTCGGATCTCATCGGACAGCTTTCCATTATTTATCTGAAGGACGGGGCTGCTCTGACAAAGGCAGAGACATTTCTGGAATCCTTCTTTTCCTCCCTTTTGATGCCCATGGTGACGGTGTATATGCTCCGGCAGTGCGGCCAGAAGGTGAGAGGCCGGCATTTTAACATCGTGATGCTGTTATGGGCGGTTTATATCGTTCTTCTGATCATCACCCAGTTCACCACCTTCATCTACTATATCACGGAGGATAATGTGTACCGGAGAGGGCCCTGTTATCAGGTGCTTCTGGTTCCTCCGGTGCTTATTATGCTCTTTAATCTCGTGGGCTTTTACCGGAAACGGAAGCAGCTTTCCCCGAAGCAGCGTTCCGCCCTGTGGGCCTATCTGGGCATCCCCCTGGTGTCCATGGTGCTTCAGATGGCTTTCTACGGGATCTATCTGATCATTCTGGGCACAAGCATCTCCGCGCTGGTCATGTTTATGTATATTCTGGACGATCAGCTGGACAAGGGGGTGAAACAGACCGTCGAGCTGAAGGAGCAGCAGATGAAGATCCGGTTCCTGCAGATCCGCCCCCATTTCATCTACAATACCCTGTCCAATATCTATTATCTGTGTGAGATGGATCCGAAGAAGGCCCAGAAGGTGGTGGGGGATTTTACCACCTATCTGCGGGATAATTTCAGCGCGTCGGCAAAACAGGATATGATCCCCTTTACGAAGGAGCTGGAGCATACGAGAGCGTATCTTGAGGTGGTGAAGGCCAGATATGAGGACCAGTTATCCGTGGAGTTTGACACTGACTACACGGACTTTCGTGTGCCGCCCCTGACGCTGGAGCCCATTGCGGAAAACGCGGTGAAGCACGGGCTGGACCCGGAGCTTTCCCCTCTTCAGCTGTCCATTCAGACAGTGGAGGCTCCGGAAGGCGCAAGGATCATCGTAAAGGACAACGGGCCCGGCTTCTCCGAAGAGCAGGAGGAGGACGACGGGAGGGAGCATGTGGGGCTGCAGAATGTGAGAGCCCGCCTGCATGCCCTCTGCGGCGGCAGCCTTGAGATCACGGAGAATCCCGGAGGCGGCTTGATAGTGACCCTTCTGGTGCCCCAAAGAAGCGGGAAAGAAGACAGATAAACAGCTAAGAGCTTTTCCGGGAGGATGCCTGCAGGACCTTCTCCAAAAATTCCAGGATCTTCGCGCCCCGGGGAGGACAGCCCGGAAGATGATGGGCAAAGCCCTTCGTGCAGGCGCCGATGCCGATGCCGATGTCGCCGGTCTTTCCTTTATAGCCCTGGCCGATGCAGATGGGAGGATGGTCCTTTGTCAGGGAGCCGTTTTCCTCCATTCTGGCCAGCGCGTGGATCAGCATCCCGTAGCAGGCGCTGCAGGCGTTGTCCGCTTTGACGTGGGCGGAAAGGCGTGCCGTTTTCCGGGGGGAGCGCCCGGCAGGATTTACTGCCCCATCGGGTGCGCTGTTTAATTCCCTGATCACGGCATGACTGAGATCCGTGCTTCCCACTCCCAGATCTTCCGCCAGCCGGATATACTCCACATCCTTCGCCTGATATCCCATGGTCTCGCAGACAAAGCTGTCGCAGAGCACCGGGTCGAAAAAGCCCAGGACCCTGTCCATCTGCACGGGAGTCCCTCCCTCTTCAAAATCCAGATCCCCGCAGATATTGTCCACAAGAATAAAATCATTTCTGACCTTCGTGTTTAAGTGGGCGATGGGACGATGGAGGCCCATGGTGTGGAAACGGCGCTTTTCCGAATTGGGGATGATCCCCTTGTTGTTTTTTAAGGCGCAGGTCACGGTGGTCTGGCAGTGGCCCTTTAACACAGGCATATTGATCATATAGTCCACATGCAGGGCGGTGCTGCAGATCTTGATGTCCATGCCGGCGCAGTCGCAGACTTCGGAGGTATCATTCTGCATATCCGCAAACTTTGCGCCATAGCGGCCGCACAGCTGATCCAGCTTGAATAGGCGCACCGCGTCGGCAGTCCTTGCCCCCACCCAGGCCCCTTCCATGACAACAAGCTTCGTGAAGCCGTTCTCAGAGAGGTATTTTAAGACCCCCTCCAGTAATTCCGGATGGGTGGTGGCGCCCAAAGAGGGATCGATGGCAGCCAGGTAGTTCGGCTTGATGCCGACGGTCTTTTCTTTATCGCCGATCTTCTCTGCCACCCCGGCTTCCTTAAGGATCCGCTCCGCCATATTCCGGTAATCCGTTCCGTGGATGATAAAGATCTCGTTTTTCATAATGGTCTCCCGACTATTGTAAGGCGGCCCTGTAGATCTCTTCCACCTCCGCGCAGCCAAGGGGCTTTAATCTGGAGAGCTTGATGGTGTCGTTTTTCGTGGAGATCATGGAGAGGGTGTGGATCGCTTCCTCATCGGGAACGATATCCCCAAGATCATTTAAGTTTACGGGCATGCCGATGCTGACCCAGAACTCCTCCGCGGCTTTGATGCCAAGCTCCGCCGCCTTTGTGTCATCGCTTTCCGTGATGCCAAAGACGGTTCTTGCGAATCTGGCGAACCGGTCCGGCGCAGCGTCCAGCTGGTATCTTGCCCAGGCGCCCCAGACGGCGGACAGGGTGGCGCCGTGGGTGTAGTCATAGAGGGCGGAAAGGGCCATGCCCAGTTTGTGGACGGAGAAATCCTTGCCTCTGCCGCATTCCGTCAGATTATTGTGGGAGAGGCTGGAGCACCACATGACCTCCGCCATGGCGTCGTAATCCTCTTTTTCCATGATGATCTTTCCGTTTTTGATCACGGTGCGCAGAAGCCCTTCGGAGATCTCGTCCGTGAGATCGCACTGGATCCCGGGAATAAAATACCGCTCCATGGTGTGCATCATGATGTCCGTGATGCCGGCGGCCAGCTGATATTTCGGCAAAGTGAAGAGAAGCTCCGGATTCATGATGGCAAAGCGGCAGCGGTTGAATTCCGTGTTGATGCCGCTCTTTAAGCCCAGCTCCTCGTTGGTCAGAACGGCGGAGCTGCTCATTTCGGACCCTGCCGCCGCAATGGTAAGGACCGCCGCCACAGGCAGGGATCTCGTTAAGGGGACCTTCTCCGTCCAGATATCCCAGAGATTGGCGTCGGGGTTTGCCGCGCCGTGGGCGATGCCCTTTGCGGTGTCGATGGCGCTGCCACCTCCCACAGCCAGGATCAGGTCCGCCTTGCATGCAAGGGCTTTCTGAACACCTTCTTCCGCGTGGGCCAGGGTGGGATTGGCCTTTGCGCCGCCGAATTCCGTAAAGCCTACGCCTTCTTCGGAAAGGGAATCCTCCACCCGCTTTAACAATCCGGAGCGGACCACGCTGCCTGCGCCGTAGACGATGAGGGCATGGGTGGCGCCCAGAAGCTTTGCCTCTTTTCCGGTCTGGCGTTCCGTATCCCTGCCGAAGACGACCTTTGTGGGGGTGTATTGTACGAAGTTATTCATGCGGATCTCCTTTTCTGATATGAATCATTACAGCTTCTTCAGGAATTCATCCCGTGTGATCTCGCCCTTTGCCAGGGCGATCA